>CAYOYI010000167.1:0-8496 GCA_964408105.1 uncultured Chitinophagaceae bacterium
TGGTGGTGGCGGAAGCGGGGCAGCAATTGGTACCTGCTGTCTCTGTAGTTGCGGAAGCGGAAATGCGGCCGGAGGAAGTGGTGGCTCTGGCGGAGGTGGAGGCCTTGGCGGAGATGGGGGATATGGAGGTGGAGGCTCTTTTGCGGTTTATGCTTATGGAGGAGGCTCCGGTTTGATCAAAGATTGTTCGTTATTGCCAGGAAGTGGCGGAATCGGTGGTTCCGGTGCCGCAGGTCAGCCGGGCAGCGCAGGTAACTTCGGTGCTAATGGAGGGTATCATAGCCGGTGCGATAATTTTTATGGCGGCAATGGCGGCCTGGGCGGAACCGGAGGGGCAGGGGGCAGAGGCAGGGATGGAGCGAACGGTCCGAGCATGTCCATTGCCCAGTATGCCGGAGCATTGGTAAGCCAGTCCGGAACATTCCCGGTGAATCCTCCGCTAATGGCCGTTGATTATAAAAATATTGCTGCATGTCCTTATTCAGAACTGAATATTCTGAAAGTAACCGGGGCGTGGGATTTAACCGGTTCCGGTGCGGCATTTGTTAATGACCTGACGTCATCAACTTCTTCATTCAACAACCAGTCTAACAATGCAAATATTTATTTCACGACAAAAGGCTACAAAACCATCAAACTGAATGGAATTCCTTATGAGCAGTTTATCACGGTGAGCCAAACAAGGCAGATGCCTGCAATCAACCCGATTCCCCCGGCAATTTGCGTGGGAGACAACATTACATTGGGTACATCGGAGCAGGGTATCATTTATGAGTGGAAAATATTGAATCAAAACGGCATACAGATTCAGGCTTTTGGCGCACAAAATCCCGGAACATATACTCCTGCGTCAGTGGGAGTTTACAACATACGCTTTCGTGTAAGAACAGAATGCTGCGGATGGTCAATTCCGGTTTATGCCTCCGTTGATGTGCAGCCTTATCCTGTGGTTACGCTGACAGGGCTAAGTGCATCTTATTGTCTTGATGACTCTTCTGTTGTATTATCAGGTAATCCGCTTGGCGGTACTTTTACGGGCCCTGTATCCGGAACTACTTTCAATCCTCAAAATGCAGGAGTAGGAACGCATCAAATCATTTACACTTATGCGACACCAACCGGATGCCAAAGCGCTGATACGGCTTCTGCAGTTGTTTTGCAACCGCCAACGGCAAGTTTCACAGGGTTGAATCCTGATTACTGTATTACTTTGCCCGGTTCTGTTCTCACCGGTACTCCGTCAGGCGGAACATTCAGCGGACCGGGTATTGGTGGAAACACTTTCGTACCATTTCTTGCAGGAGTCGGAATGCACAGCATCATTTATCATTATGTAGCTCCTAACGGCTGTGATGCAAGTGATGTCAGGACTACCATTGTGAATGACCAGCCGGTGCTGACGTTTACGGTTTCACCAAATACTTTCTGCATCAATGATCCGGTATTTACTTTGCTTGCCGCTCCGCTGGGGGGAATATTTTCTGGCCCGGGGGTCACGGGAAATCAATTCGATCCTGCGGCTGCGGGAGTTGGAGGCCCATACACGATTACCTACACTTTCACGGATACTATCGGGTGCCGGAATACATCTTCTAAAACACAGTCCGTGGTCGTTACCAATATTCCTGTGGTTTCAATCTCAGGCCTCGGACCGGAATATTGTCTCAACGCATCTGCAGTGATGCTCTCAGGAAATCCACCGGGTGGTTCTTTTTTGGGAAGTGGAGTAGTTGGAAATACTTTTGACCCATTGACAGCAGGTGCCGGTTCACATAATGTGCAATATACTTTCACATCTGCTGGTGGTTGTACGAACTCGCAAACCGCTACTACTAAGGTGAATCCGTTGCCTAATGTTACTTTATCCGGATTGAATTCTCTTTATTGCATTGATGCTTTGCCGGCACAAATGACAGGCACGCCACAAGGTGGAACTTTCAGCGGTCCGGGCCTTATTGCTAATGCCTTCAGTCCTTCTCTTGCGGGAGCAGGCGGCCCGTATAACATAGTTTATTCCTATACCGATAACAATGGATGTAAAGGTTCTGATACTTCGTTCGTTTTGGTTAATGCAATTCCAGAGCTGCAGATCATTGGGCTCGAGGCAGAATATTGTTCATATGTTGGTCCGGTTTCGCTCGTTTTAGTTCCACAGGGAGGGCAACTAGCAGGAGCTGGTGTGCAAGGAAATACCTTTAATCCTTCGGAAGCAGGCCCCGGAAATCATATTTTGATTTATGTGTATTCTGATAATGCCGGTTGCACAAACAGCTTGCAGGTGAGTGTGAAAGTGGAACAATGTGTGGGTATCGGTTTGCCGGATGCTCCGGAGATCAGCATCTATCCAAATCCCACAAATGGGAAAGTGAACATTACAGTTGAAGGGAATACAATTCCGGGAAGCGAACTGAATATTTATAATGTACAGGGGAAACGGCTTTACAACCGAAAAATGGAAGGGTGGAAACACTATTCCGAAATGATTGACTTGTCTGAGCAAGCTCGCGGAATTTATTACCTGAGATTGGAAACAGGGCAAGAGGTTATCGTCAAAAAGATTATTTTGCAATAAAAATAAATAGTGACAGCAGCAATCGTCCTCAACAAGCAAGTGAATCATGCCAATTACACTGGCGTTTTAATTTTTGTTTTATTACTGATTTCATTCATCGGCAGAGCCCAATGCCCAAACGACAACGTGTTCTTTTTTGACGGACAGCGTCCGCCATGCGTAAATTTTGATTCGGTAAGTATTGGAGGCGGAACGTATGCAACATTTATTGTTGACAATGGCAGGTCATATACTTTCAGCACGTGCAATTCTTCTTTTAATACGACCCTAACCGCCTACGATACGAATGGCAACCTCATTTTTTTCAATGATGATTCAGGACCGGAATGTGCAACTGACCGAGCCTCAATCACCTGGACGGCAAACTTTACGGGCACGATAAGGCTGATGGTAGATTCTTTTCCCTGCACCTCTTATTCTCTCACATCAGCCGTGCTTCATTACAGGCAGGATCTGAGCATTACTTCTTCGGCAACCGCAATGTGTACGGGCGAAACAAGAACTCTTGCCGGCCTTCCTGCTGGAGGCGTGTTTTCGGGTAACAGCGTAGTGAGTGGTGTATTCACCGCTCCGAATTCAAACGGCATTGTAACGATTTCATATACAAACGGACAATGCATCACCACGCAGGATATACAAGTGAATCGTAATCCTGTGGTAAGTATTTTAAATCCAAATGGCCCAAATTTCTGCGAGGGTGATTCGGTGGTGCTCACGGCAAATGCGGTGGCAGGAAGCGGAACCATCACTAACTATCAGTGGCAGCGCAACGGGGTGAACTTTGGCCCGGATAGTTCGGTGCTTATTACCGTGCAGGACAGCACCTACACGGTTACTGCAACCAACTCAAACGGCTGCTCAACTACATCCGCATCGGTAACGCTCACCGAATTTCAAAACCCAACTGTTAATTTGAGCGGAGTTAATCCGGATTATTGCATCAATGATCCGGGAACAATTTTGGCCGGCACGCCCGTTGGCGGAACCTTCAGCGGCCCTGGAGTAGGTGCCGGTGTGTTCGTTCCTTTTCTTGCTGGGGTCGGCACTCATACTGTGATTTATAGTTATACAGCGCCAAACGGCTGCGATGCGTCTGACAGTCTCACGACAGTGGTGAATGATATTCCAGTGGTCAACTTTCCGCCAATACCAGTAGCATGTTTAAGTGCGGGTCCGGTGCAGCTTCTGGCAACACCGCTTGGCGGTACTTATAGTGGTGTCGGAGTGAGCGGTGATGAATTTGATCCTGTTGTTGCGGGAGTGGGTGGTCCGTACACTATTACTTATACTTTCACTGATACAATTGGCTGCATGAATACAGCAACGGGAAGCCAACAGGTAAATGTTCGCCCTTCACCAACGGCAACTTTCTCCGGCCTCGGAGCTAAATACTGTGTTGATGCTTCCGGCTCAACCTTAACTGGAACTCCAACTGGCGGCACTTTCTCTGGGACGGGAATTTCAGGCAACCAGTTTGATCCGGCCGCAGCAGGTGCAGGCACGCATCAAATCACATATACCTATGCTGACACCACCGGCTGCAGCGATGACCATACCGTTTCCACTACAGTACATGCCTTGCCGAACGTGACACTTTCCGGCCTTGACCCAAGCTATTGCGTTGATGCCAGTTCAATTCAAATGACAGGAACACCAGCGGGAGGTTCATACAGCGGCACAGGTTTGATTGCCAATGCTTTCAATCCTGCGCTCGCAGGGGTGGGCGGGCCTTACACCATCATTTACAACTATGCCGATAATAACGGTTGCAAAAATTCAGACACGCTGCAGGTAAGCGTGACTGACGTTCCAACTTTAAGTCTTGACGGGCTGGATACCGTTTATTGTTTAGATGCAGGTGTTGTGCAGATATCACCAAATCCGCCCGGAGGACAGCTTAGCGGCCCCGGAGTGTCAGGAACAACTTTTGATCCGTCTGTGGCCGGTTTGGGATCACATGTTGTCGTTTATATCTATGCAAGCCAGGGTTGTTCGGATGGTTTGCAATTTTTTGTGAAGGTGAAGAATTGCCCCGTTGGAATTTCTTTTTCAGCCGATCAATTGCAAATGAAGGTTTATCCTAATCCAAGCACCGGAGTGGTGATGATGGAGTTATCAAATGACGGTGATTCTAACATTTCAGTTTACAACATGCACGGTCAACGATTGGCAACTGAAGTTTCGGAAATATCAACCGGTAAATTTCAGCTTGACCTTTCATCCCAACCCAGGGGAATCTACTATCTGGAGGTTGTCACCGGCAATGATGCAGTGGTGAAGAAAATTGTTTTAGAGTAGTCAATCAATCTTTCAGGAATCTATTCATCCAGGCAGCAACCTCACTGATCACCTGTTCCCTGTTCTCCAGATTTGGCCCGAAAACGTTGTGATCGGCATTTGAAAAGATAGCTGTGTCAGCTATAATTCTGTGAGCCGTCAGTGTGTCAAACATTCTCACGCTTTGCTGGAAGGGTACAAGATTATCCAACCTTCCATGTATAAATAAGCTGGGAACGTTGCTGTAATTGAACAGAGGACTGGCATCAGTATACACCTGAGGATCAGCCTGAATGGTTGCTCCAAGTAATTGTTCAAAAACATACGCAATGTTGTAATTGCTGGCGTATTGATAAAACAATGTATCGGTGAGATCTGTCGGGCCGACAATGGAGACAACGGCCTTCACAACATTCAAGCTATCATACGCATGAGCAAAGAGCAATGCGAGATGCCCGCCTGCACTCCCGCCCATGATGCCGAATTCTTTATCCCCAATATTCCAGTTTGCTGAATTGGCAACGATGTGATCAATCGCCATTTGAACGTCTTCCATCTGCTTGTGAAAATCACCACAGGCATAGCGGTAGTTCATGGAGCTTACTGCAAATCCCTGCTCGATCAAGCGGTTGCGAATGTCGTACATTCCGTCAGCGGATTTATCTCCTGCCACCCATCCGCCTCCGTGTATCATCAGCACCATTTTAGTGCTGCGGTCACGCTCTTCGGGAAGATAGGCGTCCAGCTTGTTCCTTTCGTGCGGGCCGTAAACTGAATTGAGAAGAACCTTTGTTCCAATCGGAGTTCCGCTGTCAACGCCACAACCGCTCCATTGCAATAGGAAAAGGAAGAAAATAAAATTCAGGGTTCTCACGATTTATTTTAATTGCCCCGGCCTTCAGGCCGGGGAGAAAAAGATCAGAACTATTTGCGGGCTTCAGCCCAATATCAGGCTGCGACCGACTCCGCACCCAAATCCTGAGCATGCTTGCCCGATGACCAGTTTACATCAGCTACCCAGTCTTCATCTTTGCCCGGGTCAGGTTTTGGCTGTGGGTTGCCGAGATAATCCACACGCTTGCCGGGATAGATGCAGGATTCCCAGAGGTAGGCAAGCAGCGACCTGCGGTTGAGGTTGGGATGCAAATGCGGAGCAATCTCTTTTTCATGATAGGCTGGCAGCAGGCTCCAGTGTAAACCTGGCTTCATGTGATGGGCCGTATGATAACCGTTGTTGAAGGCAAAGTAATTGACAAACCTACCCGTGAACGTGCGGGAGTGATTGTAAGGATGATCCGGGTCACAGCCATCATGCTGCCACAAGTTGGTGCCCACCACGCCCCACACTCCGTAAAGATGCGGGATGATGATGAAAACCAAAGCCGCTTTCCAGTTGATGATGAGCAGTGCAACTTTTAAGCTGGTGATCAAAATAGATTCGGATAAATACTGGTAGAACCATTTCGGCCTTTCCTTCCTCATGCGGTTGGTCCATTTGAATTCCGCTTTTGAAACATCCAACGACACGATGAAGAAGAACAGCAACTGGTTGAGAAAATTCCAGCGGAAAGTTGCTTTCGATGTGCGCATGGTGTCCTTAGGCGTTTGCGTTTCGCGGTGGTGGCTGAGGTTGTGCCCGGGAACGAATGAACTCACCGAATAGCCGTAAGCCACCGAGAGCACATATTGAAAAGCCTTGTTCCAGCTTTTTTTTGTGAACACCGGGCTGTGAATGGTGTTATGAACAATAACCGCACAGAAAAAAGCAAAGAAGCAGGTGAGGATGCACATCGCTATAATAACAGGAACGGGAAGCCGGTCAAAAAAGATGAAACCGGAATAAGCCAGCAAAAAGTAAATGCCTACAAAAACAAACGTGCGGATGTCGGCAGGGTAGCGCATAAAAATCGGAGCGTAAATATATGGAATGTTGGAGAGGGAGAAAATGATAAAAGTTAATTGGGCGGAGGTGATGATTAGCCATTAGCTGAATGAAGAATCGGATTGCAAATCCTCGACAGTTTGCTGCCAGATTACAAATCTTTCAGAGCACGGGCTTCAACTTACGATTTACGAATGACGAATGACGAATGAAAATCTGCAAGCGCTTCCTCAAACAAAAACGGCACTCTCGTGTGCCGTTTTTGTTTACGCCCTTTGCTGCCGATTCCCGTATATGTTTTAAAGCCACACGGGGTTGTGAAACTGCTGCATCTGCAAATTAATTCAGGGGACAGATGGCATTATCATCAGCGGCCGTCAAACTTCAAGGGTTCGAAGTGTTTTTTACCGTGGCTCCCCTTAATTGAATCTTAAAAAAAAAGCCCGGGCTTTTTCTATTTATGATTTTATGTTGAATATTTTATTCAATCTAAAATCTGCAATCAAAAATCTAAAATCGCTTATCCCACTACGCTCGTGGTGATGTCGCTCGGCTCGCTGTAGCCTGCTGCGCCTACGGCACGCACGCGGAAGCTATAGAACTGTCCGGGGGTGAGGCCCATCACGTTATGCTTCGAGCGGGTCACGGTGGCGATTTCATCCCACACGGCTGAGGGGCCATTGCCCTGCGTGATCTCGATCACGTAGCTGTTGGCGCCATACACGGCCTTCCATTTAAGGGCAACGGAGCCGGGCTCCTGCCTCACGGCTGATTGCAGGTCTTCAGGAATTTCAAGCTCGCCAACGTGGCCTTTGGTTTTCGCGGGCACGAAGCCTACGCTTTCGATCAATGTCTTGGCGTTGGGGGCATTGCGTACCGTGTAGGCCACATAGCCTGCAAGGTTTATCACCATGCCGGTGACCACCGTGCGCTGCTCATTGCGCTGCGCGATCTTGATGCGGTCGCCATTTTCGGCAGCCACCATCAGGTTGGTGAATGTTTCGAGCGCCAGCTCGATGTCAGCGAGGGCCGGTGAAGGCGTTGGGAATGTGCCGGGATTGGCCGCCATGAGATCGAGGATTTCATGGATCTTAACGGCATAGTCGGCATTGTTGCGTTCGGTAATGTCGGTGATTTTAATGCGAATCATTTTTTTGTTTTTTTAAGGTTTAAAAAAAATTGAGATAACATCCTTGATACGCGGCAGGGTTGCAAAGGTTTCGCGTTTGGTGAAAAAAATTTTTTTCTAACCTGTTAATTGGTGCGCGGCAAGTGAAACTTTAGCGGAAAATCATACTTTTTCGGATAGGCCGGGGACGACAAATGTTGAGGAACATAAGGAAAGAGTTGATGAACCTAAGACAAAGGTTGATGAAGATCAGACGAGAGTTGAGGAGCCTGAGGCAAAGGTTGATGAAGATGAGGCAAGAGTTGATGAACCCACGGCAAGGGTTGATGAACCTAAGGCAAAGGTTGATGAACCTAAGGCAAAGGTTGAGGAAGGGACGCTAAGGGATGGAGAGGATGAGGGGTTTTGCCTTGATAATTGACGGGTTTTTTGGGAAATGGGGCACTATTCATAGTGTATGGAGAAATGGAATTTGTTATTTTTAAGTGAACGATTAGAGGGGTTCTGGTTTTAGCTTCTCTTATTTTTGTCAAAACCCTCTGTTCCCGCAAGCGTGTCGCTTGCCGGGCAAACATCATCGAGCCTGCGGCTCGTAAAGCCGGAGGCTTAAAGTTGCTTAACCTGCAAGGCGCAACC
>CAYOYI010000168.1:0-8492 GCA_964408105.1 uncultured Chitinophagaceae bacterium
CATACCATGTGAAAACTCCGCTGCCGCCCGTTGCAGCAAGCACGCTCGAATTTCCCTGGCACAATACAGCAGGAGTCGCTGTTGCCGTTGGTGCTGCGGGAACCGGATTCACAGTAACCGTCACTGCTGTTCTAGTCCCGATGCAATTTCCTCTCACAGGCTCAGCCCAGAAAGTTGTTGTTGTTGTCAAATTGGGAGTGGTAAAAACTGCTCCTGTTCCGAGAAGGTTTCCACCATTTGCGGCATCATACCAATTGATGGTGCCTAAAGCAGGAAGTGTAGATGTGAGTGTAGTTGTTCCGCTGCCGCAAATTGATGGGGGCAATGCTGCTACCAATGGTGCAAGTGGAACCGGATTCGGATCCACAACAACGACAACTGCAGTTCTCGCACTGGTGTAGCCGCCTATTGTGGTTTGTACCCAATAAGAGGTTGTCAAAAACAGCGGTGGCGTGGTGAATGTTGTACCGGTTGCAATGGGCGTTCCGCCAATGGGCGTGGTAAACCATTCATAATTTCCTCCGGGAGAAGTTGCAGTGAGGGTTGACGTTGTGCCAAGACATATCGGAGACGGAACTGCGGTAGCGGTCGGAGCGGCAGGAATCGGATTTACTCCGCTCTGGCTGCAGGTGAAGCGCTTAAAGAAATTCCAGATCTCCTGGCTGGCATTAATATCGCGGTTGATGCTGCCGAGGCCGCCAAGCAACACAGTTGTTCCCGGCCATTGGTGGCCACCGCCATTCACCCTCAGCAATTGCACTTCAGCGCCATTGTCGCACGGGGTCCATACCAAACGGTCAACCGTGGAGCCATCGAAAATTGCCGTATTCGGTAATGCCGTAACTGTAGGGTTACCAGAGCAATTATTGTTGTTGAAAAGCCAATATGCAAGGGTATTATCAACCGGCTGAATTCCAAGTGTGCCCGTCCAGGGCACAATAGCATCAGCGGTGCCATGTATATGCATGATTGGGACGGAGCGCGTTGGAGCGCATGCAGCGAGATTGGCATCGGTAATTGTTCCTGAAACGGGAGCAATCGCAGCAAAACATTTCGTTGATTCGCAGGCAAGCCGGTAGCTCATGAAGCCGCCATTGGAAAGTCCGCAGGAATAAACCCTGTCCAGATCAATATTATATAGCGTCACCAATTCATCCACCAGCGCATCAATGAAGCCCACATCATCAGCAGTGGAAGCTCCGGGCACGGGGAGGCTGGTGTTCCATGAACCTCCTACTCCATCCGGATAAATTGCAATAAAGTTGTTTGCTTCTGCAACGGCATTCATTCCACTCACTTGCATCATGCGCTGGCCGTTCATGGTGAGTGCATGCAGCACAAATACAGCAGGCAAACTCGCGCCCTGAATATAGGATGAAGGCAAATAAACGATATAGCCCCGGTTCAATCCGTTATGGCTCAATGTTCTGCGTATCTGTGCAGAGCTTTCAAAAGTGAAAAAGAAAAGAAATCCAGAAATCAGAAGAGCAGCAAATGTTCTCATGGGCTCCGTTTTTTTAATAAGAAATGAACTGTGCCAATATGACCAGTCAAAAGTAAAAAATGACGTCAATTTCCTGGAATTTCGTAACATTATTTGACTTATGTCAAGTACCTTGCACCAAACGGGTTTATCAAAATGACCAGGAAGCGGGAAATTTGGTTAGAGACTTTTAAACCATGCCTTCAGTTCTGAGCGCTCAACCCTTCATCAATTACCTCAATCAATATGTTGAGGTTAGCAGCATAGAGAAAAAGAGAATCCTGGATATAATTCATTTCGCATCTTACGGAAAGAATGAACTGGTGCTGAAAGAAGGAGAAGTATGCAGCAAGATGACCTTTGTATTGGAAGGCTTAGCATGTGTTTATTATGAAGATGAAAACGAAAAAAAGAAGGTAATGAGTTTCCGAAGCAAAAATGAGATGCTGGTTAATTATGAAAGCTTTATCAGCCGAAGTGAATCGGACACTTGCATTATAGCGCTTGAGCCAACGGAGGTAATGTGGGCGAGCCATTCGGATTTCTTCAATTTCCTGCAAACCTTCCCTAAGTATGAAGCGGTGATGAGAGAGATCCTGGGTAAATACCTCATCGGCCAAATGGAAAAGGAAAAATTACAAAGGATCGAATCTGCAAAAGAACGGTATGAAATTTTTTGCAGGAACAATCCCGAGTTGATCAAGCGGGCGCCACTTACGTACATCGCTTCTTATCTTGGAATGGCCCTGGAAACACTCAGCAGAATACGCGGAAATAAATAATCAGACAACTTTCAAAACATTATGAACAAAGCCATTATCACGATCGGATTGCTTGTGCTCTCCAACACATTTATGACTCTTGCATGGTACGGGCATCTTAAATTCAAGGAATTCAAATGGTTTGAAAGCCTCGGGCTTTTTTCGATTATCGCAATCAGTTGGGGGATTGCATTTTTTGAATACTGTTTTCAGGTTCCCGCTAATCGAATCGGCTTCCACGAAAATGGGGGACCGTTTGCATTAGTTGAACTTAAAGTGATCCAAGAGGTAATAACCCTGCTGGTGTTTGTGGCATTCTCGATTATTTTTTTCAAAACGGAAACATTCCGCTTAAACCACCTTATTGGTTTTATATTCCTGGTGCTGGCAGTTTATTTCATCTTTAAGAAATAAACTGTCCTGTCCGCTCGCTGTTCATTTCCATTAACTCCCGCAAGCCTCACATCCATCCGGGTCATCGAGGGAACAAGCGATTTGATCATGAGCTTCTTCCGAAGTAATCTTCGTGACCTGCCCGTTTGAATTTATGGCGACACCTGCCGGTATTGCGGCTTCTTTCCTCTCAGCGCTTACGGTGAATTTAATCGGGTCAGCCGCAGCTTTGGTGCGCAGGTAATACATTCCTGTTTTCAAACCTTTTTCCCACGCATAGAAGTGCATAGAAGTGAGCTTGCCGAAGTTGGGGCTTTCAATAAAGAGGTTCATGCTTTGACTCTGACAAATGAACGCGCCACGATCAGCAGCCATGTCAATAATTACCTTTTGAGAGATCTCCCACACGGTTTTATACAGCGCCTTAATATCATCGGGGATGCCTTTGATATTTTGCACCGAACCGTTCTTGCGGATCAATTCTTCACGCATCGCATCGCTCCACAAGCCTCGATCTATCAGGTCTTGCATCAAGTGCTTGTTCACTACAACGAACTCACCGGAAAGCGTTCTGCGAGTGTAAATATTGCTGGTGTAAGGCTCGAAACATTCATTGTTACCAAGAATTTGAGAGGTTGATGCTGTTGGCATCGGAGCGATCAGCAAACTGTTACGCACACCATGCTCGCGTATTTCATTTCTCAAATGATTCCAATCCCAGCGGTCGGTGGGTTGAACGCCCCACATATCGAACTGCAAAATGCCCTGGCTTATGGGCGAACCCTCATAGGTTTCATACTTGCCGAATTGCTTCGCAAGATCTTTCGATGCGGTAAGCGAGGCAAAGTAGATTGTCTCGAAAATATTTTTGTTGAGGATCTTCGCTTCTTCGCTGTCAAACGGCAGGCGAAGCATGATAAATGCATCTGCCAATCCCTGCACGCCAATACCAATTGGCCGGTGACGGAAATTTGATTTCCGGGCCTCAGGCACCGGATAATAATTCACATCAATCACCTTGTTCAGATTCTTGGTGACCGTATAGGTGACATCATACAATTCCTGAAAATCAAACTTGCCGTCAATCACAAACTTGTTTAGTGCGATAGAAGCAAGATTGCAAACTGCTACTTCATCAGATGAAGTGTACTCAATGATTTCCGTACATAGATTACTCGAGCGAATGGTGCCGAGGTTCTTTTGATTGGATTTTTTATTCGCTGCGTCTTTGTAAAGAATATATGGTGTGCCAGTTTCAATTTGCGACTCGAGAACTGCAAACCATAAGTCCTGCGCTTTTACTTTCTTGCGTTGCTTGCCTTCCTGTTCATACTTGGTATAAAGCGCTTCAAACTCTTCTCCATAGCATTGATATAAGCCTGGAGCCTCATTCGGGCAGAACAATGACCACTCTCCATTTTCCTTCACACGCTTCATAAAGAGATCGGGAATCCAAAGCGCATAAAACAAATCACGCGCCCTCAGTTCTTCTTTTCCGTGATTTTTCTTCAGTTCAAGAAATTCAAAAATATCAGAGTGCCACGGCTCGATGTAAATAGCGAATGAGCCTTTGCGTCTTCCCCCACCCTGATCCACATAACGCGCAGTGTCATTGTAAACACGCAGCATAGGCACGATGCCATTTGATTGCCCATTCGTGCCTCGAATGTAGCTTCCTGTTGCCCTGATGTTATGAATGCTCAAACCAATGCCACCGGCAGACTGAGAAATCTCCGCGCAACGCCTCAATGTGTTGAAGATTCCGCTGATGCTGTCTTCTTCCATTGCCAAAAGAAAGCATGACGACAACTGCGGCTTTGGAGTGCCTGCATTGAAAAGCGTAGGCGTGGCATGAGTAAACCACTTCTCAGACATCAGCCTGTATGTCTCAATTGCCGAATCAATATCATCTTTATGAATTCCGACTGATACACGCATAAGCATGTGCTGCGGACGCTCCACCACCTCTCCATTCAGCTTAAGAAGGTAAGCACGCTCCATCGTTTTGAAACCGAAATAGTCATACTGATAGTCGCGATCATAGATAATTGAAGAATCAAGCCTGTCTGCATTATTCATCACGATATTGTAAACATCCTCGGCAATGAGTGGCGCTTTCTCACCCCTCTTGGGATCAACATAATTATAAAGAAGGCTTATCGTCTGAGAAAACGATTTCACCGTGTTCTTATGAAGATTGGAAACTGCAATACGCGCAGCAAGAATGGCATAATCAGGATGTTTCGTGGTCATTGAAGCGGCAGTCTCCGCTGCAAGGTTATCGAGCTCGGTCGTAGTGATACCGTCATACAACCCCTGTATCACCACTTTGGCGATATCCACCGGTTCAACCAGCTTATCTAATCCGTAACTGAGTTTGTTGATGCGGGCTGTGATCTTGTCGAAGAAAACAGGCTCGCGGTTGCCGCTTCTTTTTACTACAAACATGGCTGAGGTATTTTAAAGGCTTATTAAAATTCTTCCGTCAATGAAAAAACCTGTTCGTCACGGCTGGCAGTAACACCTGCTTTCTGATAGTCACCGACACGTTTTTCGAAGAAGTTGGTTTTCCCCTGCAGCGAGATCATCTCCATCCACGGGAAAGGATTGTGGGTGTTATAGACTTTTGCATGGCCAAGGGCTACCAGGAGTCTGTCAGCAACAAACTCAATATACTGGCACATAAGTTCTGCGTTCATGCCGATAAGCGAGACTGGAAGCGCATCTTTCACAAACTCCTTTTCATATCCCACGGCATCACAAATAATGTCACGTATATCATCACCGGAGATCTTATTATTCAGCATCGAATAAAGCTCGCAAGCGAAGTCGGTATGCAACCCTTCATCGCGGCTGATCAACTCATTGGAGAAACAAAGCCCCGGCATTAACCCGCGTTTCTTCAGCCAGAAAATGGAACAGAAGCTGCCTGAAAAGAAGATACCTTCCACTGCTGCAAACGCCACTAAGCGATGTGCAAAAGAAGGTGCGTTCTCAATCCATTTAAGAGCCCATTCGGCTTTCTTTTTCACGCAGGGCACTGTTTCAATGGCATTGAACAGACGGGCCTTTTCAGCCGGGTCCTTAATATATGTGTCAATAAGAAGACTGTAAGTTTCAGCGTGAATGTTCTCAATAGCTACCTGAAAACCATAGAAGCAACGGGCCTCAGGGATCTGAACCTCTTTCATGAAATTGATAACAAGGTTCTCGTTCACGATGCCGTCACTCGCGGCAAAGAATGCAAGAACATGAGAAATGAAATGACGTTCGTCTTTTGTCAATCTCTCCCAATCCGGAAGATCGTGTGTCAGATCAACTTCTTCGGTTGTCCAAAAACTTGCTTCGGCCTTCTTATACATCTTCCATACCTCGTCATGCTTGATAGGAAATAAGACGAAACGGCCTTTGCTCTCTTCGAGAATGGGTTCGGACTGACTGCTCATTTCTAAGATTATATTTTGAGGTTTAACAAATCAAATCACTAATCAGTACTTCATTCGCCCTGCCTTCCGGTGAAAAGAATTCCCCGCCTCCGGGACAGCTTTTAAAAAATCCCGAGGATTGAAATCCTTCGTAAACATTTCGGAAAACCTACAAACCCAAACCCCTCGTTCCTGTTATCACAATATTATGTCAGCCTTAAACCAGAAAGAAATTTTCTTATCAACATAAACAGTGGACACCTTTGTAACTGATTGATAATGAGAAAAAAATCTTGTGGAAATTAGAAAAACGGTGTTTTGGATTAAATACTATCTCAATATTTATTTAGGTCCGGATAACGCTAATTACATTTTAACTTAACATTTGAAAGAGGCTTGAATAACATGCCTTTCCATGATGTCATTGTAAAAAATCCTGTTTTGATTCCTGCGTGTTTTCCGGTATGAATCTGTCCGGCAGTAAAACGTTTTTACAATTCGGTAACAAAGGAAATAAAGCAAACCTGCTGGGGTTAATCCCATTCTGCTTGTCCAAATAAATAAGCAATATTCAGGCAACCAACTTTAAAGCCAAAAAAAGCCTCACCCCGCCCCTCTCCAAAATTTTATTACCTGTGATATTTGAGTACCCTGTTGGAATAATTAATTCTGAGTTTTCAATCAAAGTTGTATTTTGATTGCCTCAAAATGAAAGCATTTATAACAACTATAGTTGCCGTCCTGATTCTTGGTTGTACAACTTATCAGACCTATGCTTCGGGGTTTAACGAAGCTGCCGGTTCGAGGGCGGTTGGGGTGGGAAATCACTTCACTACCCTCTCTGATGTTTTCTCCACTTATAACAACCAGGCGGGGATTGGTTTTATTAAGGAATTCTCTTTCGGCATTGCCGCCAGAAACAAATTCATCCTTGGGGACCTTAACCATTTCAATGCGGCCGCGGTTTTCCCTACGAAAACGGGCACCTTCGGATTGAACTTCAGCTACTATGGGCTCGACATTTACAATGAAAAGAAAGTAGGCATCTCCTTCGGGAAATCATTCGGGGAAAAGTTCTCTGCCGGCCTGCAGTTTGATTATATCAATATCTTCCTCGACAATTATGGCACCAAACATCTTTTCACCTTTGAAGTCGGGCTGCAGTTCTACATACTCCCCCAGCTTTTGATCGGTGCACATGTGAACAACCCGCTAAGGCTGGATATTGATGAAGAGTCCACCGAAAAGTATCCCACCATAATGCGCTTTGGCCTCAACTATATGCCGTCAAAGAAAGTAGCAATCATGGCGGAGCTGGAGAAAGACCTCGATTTCAGTCCGGTTTACAAGCTCGGCATAGAATACAAGGTGATCGAGAAATTTGTAATCAGAGGCGGCTTCAATGTAAATCCGTTCAGCGGCTCGCTCGGTGTTGGGTTGAAATTGAAAACCTTATCTATTGACGCAGCATCGGCCTACCATCCGGTCTTAGGCTTCTCCCCATCGCTCTCATTGTCTTATGCTATCCGCAAGAAGAAATAGTTTACGGTTTGCGGTTTACAGTTTGGTGTTCAGGCAACAATATGCCAAAGCTGTTCTTTTGTGTTGTCTCTTATCTTTTGTGACGATCACCTCGTTTGGCCAAAAGGTAAAAAGACAGAAAGCGTTAGACCAGCAAACAGAAGACGCAACCGACCTGTTGGAATCAATAAGTGAGGAAACAGACGAGAATTTTGATTTCGACACGTTTCTTGAAGAGCTTGCCGACCTTGCAGCACATCCTGTGAACCTTAATGCTGCAACGATTGAACAACTACAGAGGATTCGTTTCCTAAGTGAATCGCAGGTTAACGGCATTGTGCGCCACCGGGAAAAATTCGGGAGGTTCATCTCTGTTTACGAATTACAGGCGGTGAAAGAATTGGATCTCGCAACAATTACCCGAATAAAGCCTTACGTGAAAGTTGCCCAGAACCTCGATGATTATCATGTCAATTCGGTGAAGGAGCTTCTATTTGACGGGGAATATACTTTATTCGTCCGTTACTCCCAGGTTTTGGAGAAGCAGGAAGGATATCAACCCCTCGATTCCGGGCAGACAAGCTCGCGCTATCTCGGCAGGCTGTTCAAACTTTACACGCGCTTCCGCTACAACTTTGCCGACAAGCTCTCTTATGGCTTTACTGTCGAGAAAGATGCAGGCGAGGAATTTTTTACCGGAACGCAAAAACGAGGATTTGATTTTTATTCCGGGCATTTGTTTCTCCGCAAGATCGGCCCGTTTAAAAGTATCGCAGTTGGTGATTATTCGGTCAGCATCGGTCAGGGACTCATCATGTGGTCGGGATATGGATTTGGAAAAAATCCGATGGTCACGAGCATTTTGAGAAAAGGTGAAACGCTGAAACCATACACCTCGGTTGATGAAAA
>CAYOYI010000169.1:0-8488 GCA_964408105.1 uncultured Chitinophagaceae bacterium
AAGTTGCTCAAGGCCGGAAAGACGGATGCGAGTTTATTTAGTGAACTGATGCTGGCTATCGCCCTGGAGCGAAACGGTATTCCGTTGGCCTGATAATACTGATGCAGGAATTCAGCTTTGAGCAGCGCCATGTCAACATTCGATGGGCACTCAGATTTGCAACCTTTGCATGAGAGGCAGAGGTCCATTACCTCGTAAATCTCGTTATGGTTGAATTGGTTGTTTTTTTTTGAGTTGGTTAAAAACTCCCGTAATACATTGGCTCTTGCGCGGGTGGTGTCTTTCTCCTTTCGTGTAGCCATGTAGCTGGGACACATGGTGCCGCCTGCAAAA
Source organism: uncultured Chitinophagaceae bacterium (assembly GCA_964408105.1). Lineage (GTDB taxonomy): Bacteria > Bacteroidota > Bacteroidia > Chitinophagales > CAIOSU01 > BPHB01. Next base: position 334 of record CAYOYI010000169.1, read on the forward strand.
GCGAGCTTGCGGCAATCTGCCGAACCGTTACATTTTTCAGTGGCCCGAAGGATATCTCCCGAATCGGAGAAGTCAATCACTGTTTTCAGCTCCGGGATTTTCTGCGCAGGCTCAAAACGCAGGGAAGTATCCATCGGTGGTGTATCCACGATCTTTCCCGGGTTGAAAATGTTGTTGGGGTCCCAGGTTTGTTTGATCCGTCTGAAGAGTTGATAATTTCTTTCTCCGGTCATCATGGGAATGAATTCAGCGCGTACTCTTCCGTCACCATGCTCACCGCTTAACGAACCATTGAATTTTTTTACCAGCCTTGCAGAAGCTGTTGCAATAGCCCTGAATTGTTTCACATCTTTCGGATCGCGCAAATTCAGCTTCGGACGAATATGCAATTCGCCTGCACCGGCATGAGCATAGTACACCGGCTTCTGGTCAAAATCTTTCATTAGTTCTGAAAACTCATGGATGTATTGCGGCAAATCTTCCACCCACACGGCAGTATCCTCGATTACCGCAACAGGTTTCCGATCCCCCTTCACGTTGGACAATAATCCCAAGCCGGCAGCGCGCAGGTTCCAAACACGATTGATGTTGGGAGGATAGACTTTCGGGAAATGATACCCAAAGCCTGCCGCTTTGATCCGGGCAGTCATTTCCTCCGAGACCTTCTCCAATTCTTCTTTGCTATCTGCCCCGATTTCGACCACCAATATGGCTTCAGGATCACCTTCAACAAAAAAACGGTTTCGCTGCTGCTCAAAATTTTCTTTCGTGCAATCGAGAATATTCTTGTCCATTAATTCAATGGCTCTCGGCTTGAATTTTCTAACGACCAGAACGGATTTCAACGCTTCATCCAGCGAATGAAAATGTACGCAAAGCAAAACCTGTTCTTTCGGGGGAAGAGTAACGCAATTCAATTTTATCTCAGTGGTGAATGCCAGGGTTCCTTCAGAGCCTGCCAGCAGCTTGCAGAAGTTGAATTCCTGTGCCGAAGGAGTAAACGGAGATGTTTCAATCAAAACATCAACCGCATAACCTGTGTTTCTGCGATGAATTTTGGAATTCGGAAATTGATTTTTTATTTCCTCACGCGCATCAGCAGGTGTGAGTTCGTTTTTGATTTGATGGTATAACTTATCTTCAAGTTTTTCTCCTTTACATTTTTCTTCAAATTCATCGCTCGTTACCGCTTTGAAGATAGCTTCCGAGCCATCGCTTAAAATCGTTTTTAATTCCAGCACGTGATCGCGCGTGGTTCCGTAAACGATGGAGTAGGAGCCGCAGGAATTGTTTCCAACCATGCCGCCTATCATTGCGCGATTCGCGGTAGAAGTATTCGGTCCGAAGTATAGTCCGAGTGGTTTTAAAAACAGGTTCAGTTCATCACGGATCACTCCGGGCTGCACGCGAACCCATTTCTCCTTTTCATTTACTTCCAGGATATGGTTCATGTAGCGCGAAACATCCACAACGATTCCGTTCCCGACACACTGCCCGGCAAGAGATGTTCCGGCAGTGCGGGGAATGAGGAAAGTTTTTTCTTTCAGAGCAAACCGGATCAGCTTCTTGACATCCGTTTCATTTTTCGGATATGCAACGGCAACCGGGAGTTCACGATAAACGGAAGCATCCGTAGCGTACATTGCAAGGGTCATGCTGTCGAAGAGCAGTTCACCGGAAAGCGTGCCGGCTAATTTTTGCAATGCATTTGCTAAACCGTGATTGGAGTAATCTTTTCCTGAAGTCTCACTGCTCATATTGCACTACACACGTCTGTAAATGTGCTGCACACTGGCTTGCGCAGAGGGAAGCACGGTAAGCTGGCTGATGTTCACATGGGCAGGTCTTGTCACCGCGAAGAGAATCGTTTCGGCAACATCAACCGCGTGAAGCGGCTCGAAGCCGTTGTAAACCGCTTTGGCTTTTTCAGCATCGCCCTGAAATCTTACTAAGGAAAATTCCGTTTCTGCCGCACCGGGATAAATGCCGGTGACGCGAATACCTCTCTCAAGCAAGTCGTGCATCATTCCCTTGCTGATTGCATCAACAGCATGTTTTGAACCGCAGTAAACGTTTCCTCTCGGATAAACCTCGAATGAAGCGATGGAGCCGATATTAATGATGTGCCCGCTTTTTCTTTGCACCATTCCCGGAACTACCGCCCTGAAAACATAAAGCAAACCTTTCACATTGATGTCAATCATCTTATCCCAATCTTCAGTATCGCCTTCATCAATGGTAGAGAGTCCATAGGCATTTCCGGCATTATTGACAAGGATATCAATGGTCTTGAATTCGCCTGGTAAGCTATTGATAGCTGTAAAGACAGCTTCCTTATCCTGCACATCAAAGCAGAGCGAATGGGCTTTTACTTTTTTACTTAGTTGCCTTTGCAATTCATCAAGACGTTCTTTCCGTCTGCCGCAAATGATGACATTGATATTGTTATCAGCGAATAATTCTGCTGTGGCTTTGCCGATGCCGGATGTTGCCCCGGTGATAAGCGCTGTTTTTTTCATTTGCAGGTGCTAAGATAAATACAATTGTTATTGCGGACTTGTCAGGAATCCCCATCTTTGCAATGCAAAAATTTGGTAGTGTCTCAGCTTGGCTTTTTTGTAGTGCCGTCACCCTGAGTTTATCGAAGGGTGGTGCAGCCATGCCATGTTTCGATAAACTCAATATGACTAGCACTCCGCCAAACTGAGACTCTACTATAAATTTAAAATCAGAGTATGACCGATAAATTAAAAGTGCTGGAAGAAAAAAGGCAGCAGGCATTGCTGGGTGGAGGAGAGGACAGGATAAAAAAGCAGCATGAAAAAGGAAAGCTTTCGGCACGGGAAAGAGTACAACTATTGCTGGATGAAGGCACTTTTGAGGAAATCGGCATGCTGGTGACGCACCGCAGCCGCGATTTTGGAATGGACGAGCAAATTATTCCCGGTGATGGTGTAGTGACCGGTTATGGAAAGGTGAACGGGCGCTTGGTTTATGTTTTCTCACAGGACTTCACGGTTTTCGGAGGCTCGCTTTCAGAAACTCATGCAGAGAAGATCTGTAAGATCATGGACCTTGCCATGAAGAACGGTGCTCCGGTGATCGGCCTGAATGACAGCGGTGGCGCGCGCATCCAGGAGGGTGTGAATTCACTTGGCGGATACGCGGATATTTTTTACCGCAACACGATCGCTTCGGGCGTCATACCGCAGATATCCGCTATCATGGGGCCGTGTGCCGGAGGAGCAGTTTATTCCCCGGCTATTACGGATTTTATTTTCATGGTGGAAAAGACGTCTTACATGTTTGTGACCGGGCCTAACGTGGTGAAAACGGTCACACATGAAGAAGTAAGTTCTGATGAATTGGGTGGCGCGCACACGCACGCCACCAAGTCAGGGGTAACGCATTTTGCCTGCACGAATGAAGTGGAATGTATAACCCACATTAAGCAGTTGCTTAGCTACATTCCGCAAAATTGTGAAGATGAGCCTCCGGTGTTTCACTACGAGCCGGGCACAAATGAGATAAGGGCGCAATTGAAAAAGATTATCCCGGACAATTCACAACAACCTTACGATATGCGTAAAGTGATAGAAGGCATTGTGGATTCGGATTCGTTTTTTGAAGTGCATAAAGAGTTTGCTGAAAATATAATTGTAGGATTCTCGCGAATTGCGGGAAGAAGCGTTGGTGTGGTGGCAAATCAGCCCGCACATCTTGCCGGAGTGCTGGATATTAATTCATCGAGAAAGGGCGCGCGCTTTGTACGCTTCTGTGATGCGTTCAATATTCCGCTTTTGGTATTGGTGGATGTTCCGGGTTTTCTGCCGGGCACTGACCAGGAATGGAACGGTATTATCAGCAACGGCTCGAAATTGCTTTATGCTTTTTCGGAGGCGACCGTTCCCAAGGTAACCGTGATCACCCGCAAGGCTTATGGCGGAGCTTACGATGTGATGAATTCAAAGCACATCGGTGCCGATATGAATTATGCGTGGTTATCTGCGGAGATCGCGGTGATGGGCCCGAAGGGCGCGGCAGAGATCATTTTCAAAAATGAAATTTCTAAAGCGAAAGACCCTGAAGCCAAACTGCAGGAAAAAGTGGATGAGTACACGGAGACTTTTGCCAACCCCTACCGTGCAGCAGCGCGTGGTTTCATTGATGAGGTGATCAAACCGGAAGAAACGCGGGCGAAGCTTATCAAGGCATTCAGTATGCTGGAAAACAAAGTGGCAAAGCTTCCAAAGAAGAAGCACGGGAATATTCCGCTTTAGCAGGCATTGAACTCTCGCCCTCGTTTGCAACGAGGATGCGTGAGCGTTGGAGTTTTCAACTCCAGCTCAATACAAAAACGAAATTTTTACCAACCCCTTCCCGCCCGAATAATCCACTGCCGAGCTAAAGATATATTGGCGCGGCTCTTCAACAATCATCGCTTCAACCGGGTTTTGATGGTCTTATGTGGTTGCAAATAGTGGTTCTTCGGCTAACCCAAAATAATGGGGGTCTCCCACATTATTTTTCAAGGAATAATCACAGTTATAACAATGAAACCAGCTAATGAAATCTCTTTTTCGCTCAATTATGTTATCGAATTCCTTTCTATAAACAACAAGACTTTTTACTCCGCAACAAATACATTTATTCAAACTGTGGAATTCTTTGTGTTGTTTTTCGGTTTCTGCAAATCTTTCCGCACGGTTAGCTGGATTCTCATAATATGGCTCATAAAATGATATGTTGTTTCTCATCACAGCATCTTGATTGTAAGCGGCTCTACCTATTTCTTTAAGATGACTGATCTTAAGTAAGCATTTTGCCAAATGTTTGTACTTGCTTTTATCGGTAAAGTCTGAATAATCAAAGCTGATACTCAATATTTGATCGATAACCTTAATGCCTGTCTTGGTTTCAAAAAAGTAGGGAGAGTAGCCTTTTAAATATTGTTTTTCGGCTTTAATGATTTTACTAATTAGTGGTATTAGCCGCTGAGATACCAAATACTCAAACGCGAATAGATTAGGCAATGTCGTACCATTATGCATTATTCTGTTTCTCCATTCTGCTAATATGTTAAGCGTCTCTAAGCTCTGCTCTGAAATCATAAATTCATACTCTTGCAAATATTTTTTGTATATCTCGGTGGTCTGATCATAGTGTTTATAGGCTTGCTTAAACCGCTTTAGAGTTTCACCATATTCTATAGTCCTGATACTATCAGTGTTGATTTGATTATCAAGAAATTGAAATAGTTCTTGTTCCTTTTCAAACAACTTGACTGCTAAGTATGGATTTATTCTTCGCAAAATGTCCTTAAGCAAAAGTTCTATAAAGCGATGAAATCCGAGAATGGCAAAAACGATATTTGAATTTGCACCAGTAAATTGAAATGCTAGAGTTTCTCTATTCCATAATTCAAGATCGAGGACGAAATGAAATGAATCTTTTTTGTCCCTAAAAGTTAAAAAGTAGTTATAAAAGGCATTCGATAGCGAGGAATAATAAACTGGTGGTGTTGTTTGAAAATCCTTACCCTCGCCAATTCTTACATCATTATTTGAAAAAAAGTCCCTTAGTTTATTCATTAAAATCATTTGGATTTAGTAGCTTCTTCATATTTTTTTAAATACTCGTTGCCCAAAAAATCTGGATTAGAACAATAGATGTATTTCTTCGCATTCCTTAACCTATCCATATTCGCATATTCCACTGAGAGCCTGTCAACATCCAGATGAGAAATAAAGTTTTTGTCCCAAGTTGCGAGTAAGCATAAATTTCGGGTTAATGGAAGTGTAACAAAGTTTTTTGGATCGCGATGTCCTAAACTAATTTGATTGGGATGATTCGTGGTGTTTGACAGATAATATGGGTTGTCGTTAGTAATAAAGAAATCTGAAGGATTTGAGTGAAGAAATGTCCAATTCATACTCATTAATATCGCAGCGCCCTTGTCAATGGATTGAAGAATCATTGACTTTGCCTCATTATCGCAATTTATATCCCAATATTCAGGATTGAGAAGTTTGTGGGAAAATCCATCGGGCAACTTTTTTCCTGTTTCCTTTTCAATATCCTTTTTAAGGATTTCAAATGCTTGTGGGCTACGATAATAATGTCCTATTATTCTTTTTCTTATGTCAGCAAACATGTTGCTAATTGCATCAATGAATGGTGTTACTCTAACTCGCATTAGCATAGCAAAAACTGAAAACATGGCTCGTTCTTCTTCAGTCAATTTGATTCTGTTTGCTATTTTTTCTTTGATTAATGGTGCAGTTTCGCCTTCTATATCAGCTAAAGATTTTTCAATAAAGTCTATTTTGTTTTTTTCATTGTCTGTTAGAATGTAATAGTCGTCTATAAATCCTAAGTTGCCGCAACCTTTGTGGTTCCATCTTTTATTTTCTATATCATAGTACCATAGTTCCTTACTCTTATTTGCAGGGATGTTTGGGTCTAAGAATAGTTTTAAGTAAAACTCTGGTATTATATGTCCCTTTGCCATGTTGTTAAATAGCTACCATTCTTATTGCTTGCCGCCAACTTGATGTCAAATGAAATCTCCGGCAGTACATTCACCTAAAAATCAGCGAAATACCTGACATATACAAATTCAAGGAGATAGAAGCTATGCGGATATGCGGGTCAGTTTTGCCAACATGACAAATGACCACTCCTTAGTTCATGACACTTTATTAATTAGAACCATTACCGGCTGACATCAGGCATAACGGGGGAGTGTAAGCCATTTTCTTCAAGAATTTTACCGCGTTTGTGCCGAAGAAAATGGCAAACATCAAGACAAACGCCACGTTCCTGAAAACTTTGGTCATTTTCTTCAAGACTTTTGGCGCATTTGTGCCGAAGAAAATGGTAAACATCAAGACAAACGCCACGTTCCTGAACACTTTTGTCATTTTCTTCAAGACAAACGCCACGATTATCGGCATGTTTTCAGCGGTTATGCCGTTAAAACCTTGATCTGTAGACGGTTTCAGGTTGATGGTGCTTAGTATTAAGCCGTTGATTACGAGGTATCTGCCTTGAAAAGTTAAAAATGCAGCCTGAATTTTAACAATCAGTGCGGCCGTTCAGGAGCGGTAACTTCCGTCATTCACCAGCAGATAATCATGTCCCAGCTCTTTCAGCAACTGCGCAACAGGCTTTTTATCTGTCTTAGGGTCAACAATGTCGAGCAGTTCGAGTATTTCACCTGCCTTGGTCCAGTCAGACAATCCGATATACCACACCAGAGTTTCCTTGGTGATGGCCTGCCGGGCCAGCTCTTCCAGCGGGAAAGGTCCGACCTTATCCTCGCCTTTTTTTATGAAGTACGTCATAGGGTTCCAGGGTTATGACATACACAAGGTAATGATTTTTTTAAAAAACAAAGAATTTTGAATGTTTTCTCATTTCCCTTAAAACCCACTTTTTATAGGTTTCTGTCTGGTCTGCAGTCAGGTTTTCCCTGTTATACATGCCTTTTGCATTTCGTTGTCTGAAAGTTTCATACAGCGTCACTGCGCAGGCAACAGAAATATTCAGGCTGCTCACCATGCCGACCATCGGAATGGTGAAAAGGCCATCTGCGTGCGAAATCATTTCAGAGCTTAAGCCTGCGTGTTCATTCCCGAACATCAATGCCACCGAACCGGTGAGGTCAGCTTCGAAAAGATCTTTTCCAGGATGCTCCGAACTCAGGGCATATATCTTCTCATATTTATTGCGCACGGCTTTGATGCAATTCTCCCGGTCGCGGAAATAATTCACCTCTACCCACTTTTCAGAGCCTGAAGAAGTCTTGTGCCCGAACCTTTTTGGCCGGGAGACTTTTTCGTTGATGGCATAAACTTCCTGAATGCCTACGGCATCGCAGCTTCTCAGCACGGCAGCAATGTTATGCGGGTCGTGCACATTTTCCAGCACAACAGTTAAGTCAGGCTGGCGTTTAAGCAGCACGCTGGAAAATTTCTGATCGCGCTCAGGAGTCATATCCGCAAGCTATGAAGTTTCATAATTTAGTCACGAGTTTCACAAACAGGTGCAGGACAAGTTGCACTCATTTTGAAGATGAGCGATTGTCACCCTGAGCGGAGTCGAAGGGTTGCGCGGTTGCCAGCCCAAAATGGTTCGACTCCGCTCACCATGA
>CAYOYI010000170.1:0-8477 GCA_964408105.1 uncultured Chitinophagaceae bacterium
AGCTGCAATTCTTCAGAATTCTTTCCAATTCCGACAAATGAATAAATGGAGGACAAAGAATAACCGTGTTTTTGGGAGGATTTTTTTCAAGAGCGATCAGGATGTCAGTCGCAAGTTGGATTCCTTCCATCAGGAATTTGTTCATCTTCCAGTTACCTGCCACGATTTTTTTTCTCATTACTTGCTTGTCTGTTGTTCGTAAATATTTTTCCAGATCGCTTTATCAGCACTCGTCAATTTCAATCCTCTTCGTTCCATCATCAGGCTGGCGGTTTCCATCGCTTTATCAAGCTCATAGCCAATCATGCCCGATGCTCCTCCCCATGAAAATGAAGGGATATAAGTGCGTGGAAATCCTGCGCCAAAAATGTTTGAGGAAAAGCCAACAACTGTACCGGTGTTGAACATGGTATTGATGCCGCATTTAGAATGGTCTCCCATAAACAAACCGCAGAACTGCGAGCCGGTGTCAATGAATGTTTTTGACGGATAATGCCACAACTTCACAGGTGCATAGTTGTTTTTCAAATTAGAGTTATTGGAGTCAGCTCCAATGTTGCACCATTCTCCGATAACAGAGTTGCCGAGGAAACCGTCATGGGCTTTATTGGAATAGCCAAAGATCACAGAGTTATTTATTTCTCCGCCCACTTTAGAATGCGGGCCAATTGTGGTCGGGCCATAAATCTTGGCGCCCATCTTTACCGTTGAGTGTTCGCACAATGCGAAAGGACCTCGAATGGTGGAGCCTTCCATCACTTCAGCATCTTTGCCGATATAAATCGGGCCGGTGTCTGCATTCAAGATTGAACAACTGACCTTTGCACCTTTTTCAATGAAGATGTTTTTTGCTCCGAGAATTTGATTAGTCCTGTCAGGTTTTTGTGATTTGCGGCCTTTAGTCAGCGCTTCAAAATCTGCAATTAATGCCTTGCCGTTTAAGGAAAAAATATCCCAGAGGTTTTTGATTTGAAGGAATTCCTTAGCGTACTTCTTTTTTTCACCGGTGCCGGTATTATTTAAATCCTTTTCGCTTGTTATTTCTGCTAAGGTTGTGCTGCCAGCCACCAAACAATCACCATTTTTAAGAGCGGAAATCTGTTTCAGTAAACTTTCATCGGGAAGAATCGAGGCATTGATCAAAAGATTGACATTCGCTTTTTTCAATGGAAATCTTTTGGAGAGATAGTCTGCAGTTGAAAAAGATGCTTTTGCACCCAGCGCCAATTCCCATTTTTCTTTGATTGTTAGAATACCAAGTCGTATTTCAGCAACTGGGCGTGAGAATGTGAAAGGTAACAGATTCCCACGCACCAAGGGATCGTCAAAAAGAATAATATTGGGCATCTTCATTTGAGCGCTTGCAAATTAATTAATTTAAAAGCAAGGTGATTCCTAAAACACGCTATCAAACCTTTCTTTCTTTCTTGTGAGTTTCAGGTCCTGGAGGATTTGAGATTTAACATTGATCTGCATGGAATATGTTTGATATTCAACGGGATAAGGAGTAAAATGAAACGTCCAAACCCAGCAGTGCAGGTCGCGCACAACGTCTAAGGAAGTGATCACGGGCTTCATCTCTATGAAATCGAATCCAGATCGGAGATTGACCTTCCACTTTGGCGTCACGTTGACGTCAAATGTAAGATCTACCGAGTTGTTGGCGAGATTCACTTTGTGCGGATCTCCAGGCTCACCTCGTGACATTCCGACATTGTAGCTCATATTGAAACTCCAGGGAATATTGAAGTCATAGTATTGCCAGCGATACTGCTGCACCATTTGTATTTCTTCTTCCGAGGCGTAAGTATCTGGTGATGGAGCGGGCGTTGTGCTTTGCTTTGACTGGAACCTTGCATTAAGGCTGAAGTTTGCATTCGTCAGCCTGACGAAGTGCTTTTCTTTTTCCCACACGAAAGTATTAATGCGCCTGTTATCAATGTTGGCAATATACGGATCGAGCGTAAAGCGAAAATTAAAATCAAGTTTGCCCTCGACTAACGTGGTTCGCCCGGTAATGTTGAATGGGCTGAGGTTGAGTGAATCGGCAGCAAGGTTGTAAGAGCCTGAGATGTTGAAGCTCTCCAGCAATTTGACCTTTCGCTCATTCTTAACGGTATCTTTTTTAGAAAAGACTTTCATCTCCAGAACGTTGTTCAGGCTGAATCCGATACTACCGATCATTCCGTTTGATGGTTTCCCGTAAACGCGGTCAACAATGTCGAAAATCGAATAGGTTTCTGTTTTCCCTTCTGCATCGGTTTGTACGGTCTTGTAATTTCCCCAAAATGGAGTACCAAAATCCGGAGTATAATTGAAACTGATAGAAGGTGTAAACACATGTCGTATCGCTTTAAGTTTTCCTCTAAAGTTTAACTGTCCGTAAAGTTTCGTGGCAAGTGAAACGCCCATGTTAAAGTCACGGGCGCCTTTAAATCCAACAATGGTATCTGTTATGACCCGGCCATTTATAGTGTCTATAAGAGGATTACCCCCTGAGTCTAAGCCAGTAGTGTCATAAATAATAGTTGGATCCCAGCGCTTGTTGATGGTCTGGAAATACCAGCGCTCTGTGTAGTTGATTCGTGGGGAAAGCGTGAAATACTTAAACACTTTAATAGAAGCGGAAATAGGAAGTGTTTGACGGATTCCATAGCGGGCATTTTTGAAAGTTTCCTTTTCCAAAAATGTAGAATCAACTCCTGTGACAATATTCTGCGCTTCGAAGTTGTAGCTAAAGCCAATGCTTTCAAACCACCGCTGGCGCGTAGTGACTTTTTTCTTTGACTGGAATGGCTGAATTCTTGAAACTGCCAGATTGAAAACCGGAAGCTGCAATGTAATCGCACCGGTATTCAGATTCTGGTCATGCCCTAAAACGACACTAAGCGAAACCGGCTTGCCGGCCCAGGATTTGGCGTAGGATATTTTTGAACTCAGGTTGCTGTTCAATATCCGATCACGGTCGTTGGCGGTGTTTCTGTCGAAAGTCGTGGTGCCGAAGTTTGCAGTGGCATTGAAGCGGCTGTTGCGTGCAGATTTGTTATCCTGCGAATGGTTCCAGGTGACGCGGAAATCATTTACCACTCTGAAGCTGTTAGGATTTTCCCTTTCTCCTGACAGATTCCTGCCATAGTTAAAAGAGATATTTCCGTTGAATCTATATCGCTTCTTGTATGCGGAACCTAACTTGATCGCAAAGCTTCCGTTTGAATAAATATCAGCTCTGAGCGCTGCATCAATGTAGTCGCTAAATCCAAAATAGTATCCTCCATTTCTGAGAAAAAATCCGCGTGTTTGTTCTTCGCCATATTCAGGAAGCAATATCCCGGAGCGCTGTCCCCGTTTTATAGGAAACAAGCCGAAAGGAATAAATAACGGAAGCGGCACATCGGCAACAACAAGATTTGCCGGACCGGTGGCAATGACCTTATCCGGCACAACCTTCATTTTTTTCGCTTTTATGTAAAAGTGTGGGTGTTCGAGGTTGCATGTGGTGTACTTCCCGCGATAGCCGTACCATTCTTTGTATTCATTTCTCTTCACTTCTTCACCATGAACGTATCCTTCGCCTTCCTGCGTGATCACCTGGTAAACCTTACCTTTTGTCGTTTTAAAGTTGTAAGAGAGTTTTTTTGCTTTGTATTTGCTATCGCCTTCTGAAAACTCAGCGTAACCAATAGGGTTTCCGAGAGAGTCTTTATTAACTTCAGCTGTGAGAGTGCCGCTAACCCAATCATACTGGATATAATCGGCATTTAATTTGATGTTCTTGTACGTGGCCTCGGCATCTCCATATAAATGCACTTTTTTATCGGCAACGTCATACACAATGGAATCTTTCGCTGAATATGTCACATCGGCATCGAGCGCATCACCGGAAACCGGGAATTTTATAACGGTGGAATCACCGCTTGGCAAAGTATCGGTCGTCAAGGACAATGAGTCGTTGGGAATTGCGTTTTTTATAATGCTATCAACAGGAAATTCTGTGGCTTGTACACTATGTTCTACAATAGAAATACGTTTGGTGGCGGAAAGAAGCGAAACCGGTAAGATCCAGCCGGTTATGACGAGCGGGACGAGAAGCCTCAAGGAAAAATTGGATTAATTTCGGAGATGAATTTCAGAGCATTAAAGTTACTGACAAAGCTATAAAACACACCAACGTGAAAAACACTGTCCTATTATTCATAATAGGTTTGATTCTGTTTTTCCCCGGTCAAAGCGACTCCCAGCCAGATAAGCGTGATAAGTACAGGATAAAAACGGTGGTGATCGATCCGGGGCATGGAGGCAAAGACCCCGGAGCGCTCGGCCATTCCACTTCCAGAGAGAAAGATATCGTACTTAAAGTCGGCCTTAAGCTGGGGCAATACCTGAATGACAACTTTCCTGACATTAAGGTAGTTTATACCCGCCAGACAGATGAATTCATTGAGCTGCACGAGCGTGCGGCAATAGCAAATAAAGAGCAAGCTGATTTGTTCATCTCCATTCATTGTAATGCTTCGCCTTCTCCTTCGGCCTATGGCACCGAAATTTATGTGCTTGGATTGCATCGCACGGAGGAGAATCTTGCGGTTGCAAAGCGTGAGAACTCAGTTATAATGATGGAAGATGATTATACGGATCATTACGAAGGGTTTGATCCCAATTCACCCGAAGGATACATTCTGATTTCTATGGTTCAGAATGCGCATCTTAAACAAAGCATTGATTTTGCTTCAATGGTTGATGATCAATTTGGCTCGCGGGTGCATCGCAAGAGCAGGGGAGTGCATCAGGCAGGTTTTATGGTGCTTTACAAAACGGCTATGCCCAGCATTCTTGTGGAATTAGGCTTTATCAGTAACAAGAATGAAGAAGCATTCCTGTCATCGGAGGATGGCACCTCCTATATGGCCTCGGCAATATTCCGGGCGTTTAAAGATTATAAAATGTCCGTAGAGGCCGGAATTCCGGTGGAAGGAATTGTAAAAAAGGAGGAAATAAAAGCGACACCTTCATCACCCTATTCTCCGGTTGAAAAGGTGGGCGAGAACTCTGTTAGCTTCAAAGTACAGTTCCTGGTTTCAAAAACGCGCATGGATAAAATGGAAGGGCGTTACAAGGTCATTAAGGATTTCGAGATCGAGGAAAGCGGAATGAACTACTTTCGGTATCTGACCGGCAACTTTTCCGACTATAAAGACGCAGTGATGTTTCAGGGTGAACTCATGGACAAAGGTGTGAAAGATGCGTTTGTAGTTGCGTACAAAGGTGATAAAAGGATCACAATACAGGAAGCAATCGTGCAGCAGTGATATGCCCCTTTCCATCGCCAATAAATACCGGTGAATTTCTGGAATGAGCTGCTGACGGGTGGATAAAGCAGCGGGATAAGTACGCGCCAAACAATCCCCGTTTTTCTATATTTTTGGGCTTTCGCAAAAAAACTATGTGCATTGAAAATATCTGATGAAACCAAGGTAGGCGTGTTGGCGGCTTTCGGCATTACCATTCTGATCTTGGGGTATAGCTTTCTGAGAGGTAATAATCTTTTTGAAGAGAAAAAGTATTTCTACGCTATTTATAACAAGGTTGACGGGCTGAACACTTCCGACCCGGTGACGCTCAATGGATTCGTGATCGGCAAAATATCCAACCTGGCGCTGCGCGATGATACCAGCGGAAAGGTGATCGCGCAGATTCTGCTGCAGAAGGAAGTGAAGATACCCACCAATTCATACTTCGAGCTTTACAGTTCCGACCTGCTGGGTGAAAAAGCCGTGAAGCTGATAATGGGAAACGCGACCGAATTTGCCGGGGATGGCGATACCCTGAAAGGATTTGTGCAGGCTACTCTTCAGGAGGAGGTGAGCATGCAGATGTTGCCGGTAAAAAAGAAAGCCGAAGACCTGTTCAGTTCGATTGATACGGTGATAAATATTATCCGTGTCATCATCAGCGGGGGGAAGATCGAGAGCAGTCTAAGTAATATTGAATTAGCAACGGAACGGTTTGGAACCGTTGCAAAAGACCTTGATACACTCATCGTTACCCAAACCGCGAAACTTGACCGTATCTTCTCACACATCGAGCATATCACCGCCAATCTCGATACCAACAGCGAAAACATCACACAGATACTCGACAACTTTGGCGGCATTGCCGACTCGCTGAACAAAGCCAATCTCAAAGACGCCATCCGTAATCTTGATACCACATTGATCGAGCTGCATGTGTTGCTGGCTAAAGTAAACAAAGGCGAAGGTTCGCTTGGCATGATCGTGAATGACAAGCAACTCTACGAGAACCTTGTAGTTGCCGTGGGGAATCTCGAATCGCTCCTCGCTGACATTGAGGAGAATCCCAAAAGATATATCAACGTGTCAATTTTTGGCGGTGGAGGCGGTGGAGACAGGAGGGAGAAGAAGGAGTAGGTCGAAATATTTGCGGAGCTTATTAGTTTAATTTGCGATGGTCACAGTGAGCGGAGTCGAACTGTGAGGCAAGGCCATCCCATTCCTTCGACTCCGCTCAGGATGACTACCCGCATAGTTTTCAATAAGTTTGAACGCCATATCACCGCTGCATGAGATTTCTCATTCTCTTCATTCTGCAATTCTTACTTCTCGCAACCGCACATTCACAGAAAATCGAGATACTCAGCGCTGGGGCGCTAAAGCTCGACACCACTGGCGGGCAGATGGCGCGCAAGCTGGTTGGCAATGTGAAGCTGAGACAGGATTCTGTGACCCTCGAATGTGACAGCGCGTTGTTCTACACGAATATCAACGCGGTGGATGCTTACGGAAATGTTCATATCCATGACGAGCAGGCGAGAGCCTATGCCGATTCACTAAAGTATGACGGAGATAAAAAGATCGCTACGCTATCGGGTAATGTGAGAGTGTTGCAGGACAGCGCTCAGCTTGAGACGAACAAGCTGTTTTACAATTCCCAAACCAAATCCGGTTCATATTTCAATGGCGGCAAAGTGACCTCAAAAGACATGACGGTCATCAGCCGAAGGGGATATTACTACACGCAATCGGGTGATGCGCACTTCAGCGACAATGTTGTAGTGACGGGAACTGATTATGAAATGAAGACCGACACGCTTCGCTATAATACCAACAGTAAAATATCTTACTTCTACGGGCCTACCGACATCATTCGCCCCAAGGAAAATATCTATTGCGAATCGGGATGGTATAACGCCAACACCGGAATTTCCGTTTTCGGAGAAAATACAGTTTTGATAACCGGCTCGCAGACGCTGCTTGCCGACAGCCTTTATTATGACAGCAAAGCCGGATATGGTGAAGCCTATAAGCAGTTTGAATGGATTGACACCTCATCCGATGCGATACTTTCGGGGAAGAAGGGCGTTTTTTACCGCGAGCAAAATCGCGTGACTGCCACAGACAGCGCAATGCTCACCTATCTGATGGATAAAGATTCGCTTTTCCTCACTGCGGATACATTGAAATCAAAGGACGATACCTTGACCGATGCTACCGAATTTTTCGCATTTCCTAAGGTGCGTATTTTCAAAAGCAACCTGCAGGGCGTGTGTGATTCGCTGGCATTTTCATTTAATGATTCAACCATTAAAATGTTCCGCGACCCGATATTGTGGAATGAATCCAACCAGCTCACAGGCGACACTGTAACCATTCTGTTGAAGAACGACCAGATTGACATGGTGGAGCTTTTTCAAAATGGCTTCATCGTGAACCAGGCGCATGTGGAATTATTCAACCAGATAAAAGGCCGACACATCTTCGGATATTTTGTTGAGCGTGAGCTGCACCACATGCTTGTGGATGGAAACGGTGAAAGCGTCTATTATGGTAAAGATGATGACGGCTCATTCATCGGCATGAACAAGGCTGTTTGCAGCAAGATGTGGATCTACCTGAAAGACGAGCAGGTGAACAAGATCACTTTTCTCAGCGAGCCGGATGCTACATTCCATCCTATCCAGCTCATCAACCCTGCAGACCATCTGCTGAAAGGATTTGAATGGAAAGAGCATCTTCGACCATTGTCAAGAGAAGATCTTTTGAAAGCAGAGGATTAACAATCTGAAGCAAGATTAAATGAGCCAGATTTTAGGAAAAGTGGTGATTTCGGTGATCATTGTGATCACTTGTCTGGCGATTTTCCCATTGCGGAAGCTGAACTTTGACTTTCATTTTGAGCAATTCTTTCCTCAACGGAACTCAGATGTTGAGTTTTATCAGAATTATAAAAAGCGTTTTCATACTGAAATTGACGATGAATATATTTTCATTGGAATAAAGAATTATAGTGGGATTTTTGATCAGTCATTTCTTGAGAAGGTGGATAGCCTATCCAACTTCATCAATTCTTTAGATCATATTTTACGTGTTTATTCGGTAACACATACGAGTTATGTCTATGTAAAGGACAATAAACTGAAAGAAGAAGAGGTGATACATATTTCAGATCCTGAGCGGTTTACA
>CAYOYI010000171.1:0-8432 GCA_964408105.1 uncultured Chitinophagaceae bacterium
AGAAAATTCGGAATATTCATTCTTACAAGGAACAAGATGGATTCCATTCTGCCGGAATTAATCACGATGATATATATGTGGATGGACAAGGCCTTGTTTGGCTTGGAACAACAAACGGACTTTGGATTTATGACCGCAGGAATGATTTCCCCAAAACTGTTCCTCCAAGAATTCAATTGACAGGGATCCGGTTGTTTTATCAGCAAACCGACTGGAAAATTTTTTCTGACTCGGTAGATCAACAAACTCAACTTCCCGCTGGGTTAGAACTTCCGTACAATAAAAATCATCTAACGTTTGACATTCAGGCGCTCACCACGCGCAATGTTCACTATACATTCATGCTTGAAGGACAAGATGAAGAATGGTCATCTCAGCTTACAAACAATGAGATTACTTATTCAAACATCGCTCCGGGAGTATATAATTTCAAAGCAAAGGCTGTTGATGATGAAAGCCTGAGCAGCAACGTTGCTGCATTTTCGTTTACTGTGAATCCACCCTGGTGGAGCACCTGGTGGTTTCGGGGTTTGGTGGTTGTTGTGACAATAGGCTCGTTTGTGGTTTTTGTAAAAGCGAGAGAATCTGTCTTAAAAGAGCGAAATATCAAACTTGAGAAAACAGTGCAGCAGCGCACTTCTGAGATTACGCATCAAAAAGAGATTATCGAAAAAGCACTATCAGAAAAGGAGGTGTTACTCATTGAAAAAGAAACGCTGCTAAAGGAAATTCACCACCGCGTGAAGAATAATCTTCAAACCATTTCCAGCATGCTGATGCTGCAGAGCGCTGGATTGAAGGATGAGCATGCAAAAAAGGCCATTGAGGAAAGCCAGAGCCGTGTGCGTTCTATTGCGCTGGTACATCAGAAGTTGTATCAAACTGATGGTCTTGAAAAAGTGGAGTTTGCCTCTTTTGTTAAAGATTTAATTGAGCAGGTAAAGGCAGTGTTTCCATATCAGTCACAGGATGTATCTGTAAGCTTAAATATACCGGAAGTCTATCTGCTAATCGATACTGTTATTCCCCTCGGATTAATTCTTAACGAATTGATTACAAACTCATTTAAATACGCTTTTGGTGATGTGCCGAAAGGTGGGATTAAAATTGAAATGACCGGATCGGGAAAAATAATTTCAGCAAAAGCGGGTCATCTTAACAAGCAAAAATTGGTTCTCATTTATAGCGATAACGGACCCGGTTTGAAATCACCGGATCAACTTGTAAATGCCAATACACTCGGATTACGTCTTGTTCGGCTGCTCTCTCAGCAAATCGGAGCGAAGGTAGATTATGATAACTCAAAGGGAAGTGAATTTATTTTTACATTTGAGCAACTTGCAAACTCTCACCTAAATTAAGGATGGGTTAAATGAATCCGCTAAAAATCGGCATACTTGAAGATGACCTGCTTATTGCGGAAAGTATAATGGAAGCTTTACGTCACGCAGGGTACAATCCGATTAACCCTGTCAGGAATTATGATGATGCAATAAAAATGATTGAGGCTGAATCACCAGATTTGCTTGTGCTTGATATAACAATTGATGGCAGGTTGGATGGGATTGACCTTGCAATGGCCGTTAATAAAGAATATGGCATTCCTTTCATTTTTCTAACCGCATACAGCGATCAGGCAACCGTTAACCGAGCGAAGGAAGCCAATCCATATGCTTACCTCGTAAAGCCTTTTACCGAGCGGGATCTTTATAGCTCGATAGAAATTGCATTTAATAATTTCAATAATGTTAATATCACTCGGGCTAAAAAGCACATTGCAGCGTTGCAGAATGTGATTTTTATTAAGGAGAAGGATCTTTTTCATAAAGTGGACAAGGATGACATTTACTATCTGGAAAGTGATAATGTCTATTTAAATATTTATACTTCTACCAGGCATTTTGTTGTCAGAGCTAAACTGGATGAGTTTATAGAAAATTTTTTGCTGGGAAATTTTGTGCGGGTTCATCGCAGCTATGCCGTCAACTTAAAGCATCTTGAAACGATAAATAGCCTGACGGTTAAAGTAGCTGGCAAAGAAGTCCCATTAAATAAAAATTACCGGGATGAATTGCTACGAATGGTAAGATCTGCGAAGTGATGCTATTGATTAATCCTCAATAGTTTTTTCCCGGCAGCAACCTTCCCGGCTTTCATTCTAACCTGGTATAATCCTGATGGCAGGATCATGCCACTTTCATCATTTCCATCCCACTCAATACTATGTTCACCAGATTGGTAAGCTCCGTCAAATTGCCGCACAACTTTTCCCGGCAAATCATAAATGGAGATGCTGACTGTTTCATCTTGTGGCAAGGTGAAAATGAATTTAGTGGAATTGCTAAACGGATTTGGTTGAATTGAAAAATTGATAATTGATGACGGATAATTGAAAATTGAATTGCCATCTCTAACTTTCACCATGCCGTCATTTGAAGAGATACTCAGTAAATCAAGATTTTCATTATAGGTTTCACTTCGCGTGATTTCAGATCCGATCACGATAGGGGAGAAAGAGCCTGCTGTGCCAACCACTTTGAATTTCAATTCAAACAAAACTGCTTCATCATCAAGCGTGATTGCAGAACCATAGTCATCATCCCATGAGGTGGTTAGCAATCCTTCTGTTGTCCTGCTTTCCCCATAAAATCCTTTCAGCATCTTGTTGTTTACTTCCACTAATTCAATAACCCGCTCATCCCAAGATAGCGTGAACTGGTATCCTGCTACTTTTTTAAAATCTTTTACCCGAACAGGAATCACAATTTCACTTTCCGGAAGAGCAGTATAATTGCCTATTGCAAATTGCACATTGCCTATTGGTGATTTCTTGGGAATAGCCGGGTTCCAGTCTCCGCTGACATCACCCATTTTAATTCCGATAAAGTCTTGGTTGATTTGGTCGGTGCTTAGATTAATGTAGCTTCGATAATTTTCATAAGGAAATGGGTTGAGTGTATCCGGGAAAACGTAATCGCTGCTGACAAACGCCCACAAACCTGCGGGAAACGTGGTGTCACTGCCAAGTATGACCCGCCTGATCTTTAATATATCAAGCGTAGTTACTCCCGCTGAAGCAAAGTCAACATTGGCTGCAATGATCTTGTATGGTGAGTTAAGCTGGACGGACCCAAGGATGTGCCGCCTTATCAGCAGGATGTCAAGCGTAGTCACACCGTTATTCACGATGCTGTCGTTGTTCTTGGATGGAGTAATGGTATAGTTGCCTCCTTTGGCACCATTATGCGTAAATAGCCCGTCATTAGCTGTCATCATGCTTTCAGTCGAGTTTCCGGTCAGACCAACAGAAACTGTTGGGATCGCAGTCCCAAGCGGAGAAATAATGCCACCTGAAATTTTAAAGGCAGCTGAGTTTGGTTGCTGGAAACCCTGTGTGAGCGTGTGAGTGCTGTTTTGATTTGTTTGATAAACCAATTGCCCAACAGTCCAGGAGTTTGAACGGGTTGCACCTTCATAAAAGCCTCCTCCGGCTGAAATGGTGCTTATCGAAATAACCTGGCCTATGGCAATTAAACTTTGTCCAAGCAGACAGAGAGAAAAGACAACTTTTACTTTCATGGTTTTCAGCGCTGCTTATTTTTTTGATTGTAATCCGAGCATTGCATCAATTTTTTCGAGCCGTAAAAGTGTTTCCTCTTTACTTCTTAGTAATGCTTCAATCAAATTTTGTTGGTTTATGATTATTTCCTGCTGTTCCTGAAGAGCCTTGACGAGTGAAGGCACGAAATCCGCATAGGAGATACTGTAATTGTCATGTTCATTTTCAGGAACATGCAGCCCGTTGAACGAATACCCGATTGCTTTGCATGCCTGTTCGACATCCTGAGCTAAGAACCCGCTACGGATTTGGGCGTCAGCCTTTGAATACGATTCTTCGCTTAAGTTCAATTCTTCATCGGGCGTTCCAAGGAAGCTCTGGAATTTTTTGTTTTCGAAATTGTAGGTGACCGGTCGAAGCAGGGAAATAAAACTCAGCCCCGGAACATTTTCCTGAACGTTTATTTTAAATCTTCCGTCTGAGGGGAACGACCAATTTACCTGCCCTTCAATCACCGTGACGCTGCCATTTCCGATTCTGACCTTATTGCTCGCATTTACAGAAGCGCTGTTACCGATGGCGGTGGCATTGGTGAGCGAGCCTGTGCTGGTATTGGCAAGGTTGCCGATTGCGGTATTTTGAATTCCGTTAGTGTTGTTCAATAAGGCGCGATAGCCGAGCGCTGTATTTTGAGAGCCGGTGGAATTGTTTGCAAGTGATCGCGAGCCAACTGCTGTATTTGATGAGGAATGGGATGAAATGGTGGCGCCAACTCCGTTGTTAAATAAAGCCGAATCACCCACTGCAACCAGATTGCTTTGCGTGGTGCTATTATATAATGCACGAACTCCAACTGCAACGTTGTTACTTCCGGTGGTATTAGTCAGCAAAGCGCTTCTTCCAAAGGCAGTATTATTGCTGCCGGATGTGTTGGAAGTCATTGTGCTTCTTCCCCCTGCTGTATTGGCAAAGCCTCCGACATTGTCAGACAACGCCCTTACACCGATAGCCGTATTGGAATTCCCTGTGGTATTTGCATACAAAGCATTTCTGCCGACTCCGGTATTGGCATCTCCGCTTGTGTTGGCGTACAATGCTCTCATACCAACAGCGGTATTTTCCACGCTGTTCGCATTCGTGTAAAGAGCTTCTGAGCCAACAGCAACATTGAATGATCCAACGGTATTGCTTAAACCGGCTCTCGATCCGAAGAAAGTATTCCAATTGCCGGTGGTATCGTTTATATATGTATTCGCATTTCCAGCGTAAAGGCCGGCAAACAAATTTCCCGGAGCATCGGAGGTAATATTTTTAGCGATCATGGCGAATGGAACCGTTAGCAGCGAATTGTTCCCCATAAATTCGTAACCACTGCCAAAATTTATTTCCACTTTCATGGAATAATTTCCCGTGGTCCAGTTAATACCTGAAAAAACTCCTTGCACGGGTGTTCCTTGCCCAACTGTCAGCGTCAGAAGGCCGAACTGATTTGTTGATGCTGTAAAAGTTTCTGTGTAAACTGAATCCGCTCCCTGAAAAATTTTGATCCTGACCGGCAGATTTACCTGATCCGATAAAGGGTTGCCGCTGGAATCCCTTAGAATTGATTGGTATGTGAAACCCTGCGGTATTTGAGCGCTGGAAAAAAAGAAGGTCAGGACGGTTAGGACGATTAAAAGTGGTGTTTTGACTTTCATGGAAGTTTTTTCTGGTTTATTTTTTGACATTGGTGGATGAGCTAATAAATTGAAATGTGTTTTTCCCCTGCGCTGTCAATATAGCCACGGAACATACCGGTTGTGGTGAAATAGGTGCAAACATTTGCAGCCTTGTCAATGGCAATGCAGCCTCCTCGTCCATGCAGGGTCTTTAATTTTTTAAATGCTTCCTTGACTGCATCGCTCAATGTTATCTTTTTATATTCCATGATTGCCGCAATATCATGCGCGGTGACCAATCGGATAAATTGTTCTCCTCTTCCGGTACAGGATATTGCGCAGGCGCTATCTGCATAGGTTCCAGCGCCAATGACCGGGGAGTCTCCGATCCGGTTGTATTTTTTATTTACAATACCGCCCGTAGAAGTTGCTGCGGCAAGATTCCCCTTTTCATCGAGGGCAACACATCCAACCGTGCCGTATTTTTTTCCCTCCATTCCCCTATGGTGTGAATCTTTTTCATCGTGGTCGAGATGTGTGCTGTCTGAATCTTTTACTTTTTGTAATTGATCCCAGCGTTCCTGGGTAAAAAAATAGGAGGGGTCAACTATTTCAATGCCCTTTTCTGCCGCAAAGCTTTCCGCTCCATTACCGGAAAGGAAGGCAAATTTGGAACTATCCATAACGAGCCGCGCAGCGGCAACCGGATTCTTTATTGTTTTCACGCAAGCAACGGCACCTGACTGCATATTGGCTCCGTTCATGATCGCGGCATCCATTTCATTTTCTCCGGCATTGGTAAATACCGAGCCTTTTCCTGCATTGAAGAGCGGAGAGTCTTCCATTACCGTGACAGCTTTCTGAACGGCATCCACGCTGCTGCCTCCTTTGGTTAAGATGATGTAACCGGAATCCAGGGCAGCGGAAAGCACCTCTTGATACTGCTTTTCCATTTCAGTGGTAAGATGCCGGTCTTTGATGTTGCCCGAACCGCCATGTACTGCAATAGCTATCTTGCCTTTCATAAATGATTCGTTGTGTGAATTGCAGCCATAAATGAAAATTGCAGATATAAAAGCAAGCGCCAGGTTTTTCATTTTAAAATTTGAAATACCACTCCAATCCGGTAACGAAATAGGTGTTTTTCGGAGCGCGATTCAGTTGCTGCTGTATCTGCTCGAAAATTTCAACTTTGATATGCTTGTTGATGGTATAAGCCAGACCTATTGCCGCCCGGACCTGATCAATAGTTTTTCTAACAGGGTGATTTAGCGGAAAAAAGACTTCGCACTCTACGAATGGTTTCAGGTAATAATTGATGCGGTAACCGATCTTAAGCTTATCGCGGTTATAAACTCTGGGAGTTTTATATCCTTCCACAATGTGCGTGTAGAAATAAGATTGAAAACGCACGGTACCCAGGAAGCTCCATCGTTTTCTGCTCCACGAAAGATCAAGGTCTCCGTAAAGCATCTGACGGTCAACATAGAAGTTGTCAAGATTTCTAAGAAACAAATATCTGTAGTTGGCATTTACGCTGATATTTTTTGTGAACTTGAAGCGGGCGCCAACATCGAAAAAGAAATACCCGAGTTCCTGTAAGTCATAGGTCATCATTTCATTATTCATGAAAGTGAGCGAAAACGACCTCGACAACTTTTTCTCTACGTTGATTGACAGCAACCCGCGATAGTCAATTTGATTTTGGGAATAGCTAATGTTTGTTGCCAGCATGAATAATATGAGGTATGCCGTTTTCAATATTGGTAGTGATATTCTCTGTTATAAACCAGTTTTCCTTCGCCATCATAAATCTTTTTACCGGTCAACATACCTTTGTTATCGTAGCTGTAAATGGAATTCCGGGTCAGCTTTCCGTTTTTGTCAAAAGTTTGTTCAGAAATTTTCTTGTTGTTGAGATCATAGCTGGAAATTTCCCTCTCTGATATTTCACCGCTGGGTCCATAAGTGATTTTTTCCACCTCGTTTCCCCACTTATCAAATGCCGCGGTTACTTTCTTTACTACATTTCCTGCTGAATCCAGTCGCGTGTTGTAGATTTCGTTGCCCTTTTTGTCAAATTGGCTCACCGTTTTTTTCTGAATGTTGCCTGTAGAGTCGAAGTAGGTTGATGAGGTTTTATTGCTATGGCGGTCATAGGTGTACTTCGTCCATTTCACAATTCGATCGCTATCATCGCGTTCAATCACTTCTATGGGATTTCCTTTTGTGTCATAGCGCGTCAGTTCGCTTTTAATTTCCGCTGAATCTTTTCTGAAGTCTTCCCATTTGATAAGTACCGAATTTATCTTCCGGTTGGCGATCTGGTTTTTACTCTGCGCGACAGCATTCGTCACGAATAAAACAAAGCACATTGCGAGGACTATGGGGCTAATACTTTTCATCACTCAAAAATCAAAAGCGTGTCAAGATTTACAACCTCGGTTCTGTCATTTATTGTTACATCACGCACTACAGATACGATTCCGCTGGGGTCCATTAGAGTGGAATCTTTGGAATAAACATACACTTTATAATTGCCGGTGTAGAGGTATCGGAATTCAAAATTGCCCTGGAAGTCAGTTTTAATTCGCTTGTCGTAACCAATGTGATCGCCAAAAATTATATAGACATAAACGTCTTTGCCGGGATATTCTCCTATAAACTGGGTGAAAGTGCTATTGTATTTTTTCACATGCACATATCCGCGAATAGAAGCATCACCACCAATCCCCTCTTCTTTACAGCCGGCAAGAGTAAGAATGGAGCTTAGTATGAGTATCATTTTTTTCATTGAGCTATAGTTGAATGATTTGATCAATGGCTAATCCGCTGGGAACGCTTTCAGAGATTAGCAGTATGGTTCGTTTGTTTTTCAGCTTATTCAGTTTCTCCACTATCAGTGTCTGTGATTCTTCGTCAAGATACTGAAAAGGCTTATCCAGCAGGATCACTGGCTTTCTGGTCAGAAAAGCACGGGCAAACTGGAGCATGATCTTTTGGCCTGCCGAGAGGTTTTTTCCACCTTCTCCGATTTGAAAATCAAGGTTCTCTTTACTATCACTGTTATCTTTAAATTTAAAGTTGAGCTGCTCCAGGACTTTTGAAACATCTTCGCGCTTTTCAGAATCCATTCGGTATGAAACAGCCTTGAACACCGTATCACCGAGCAAAGGCGCTTCGCTGGAGACAATGGTTACTTGCTTGCGAACAAC
>CAYOYI010000172.1:0-3676 GCA_964408105.1 uncultured Chitinophagaceae bacterium
CTCGCTTCTGAGAGCCGAACTAATTCTCCGACACCTCCCTCCTAAATAAAAGCGAGAATGGTATCTCCAATTCCACCAATGATCAAGGTAGTCCCCTGTAAAACATCAGTCCACACCACAGCCTTCAAACCACCAAACATTGTGTAAAGTCCGGTAAAAATTCCCAGAGCCCAAATACCGATATGAATATCAAGTCCGAAAATAGAATGAATAGCAAGTCCTCCGGCATAGAGCACAGTAGCCATTGTTACGGTGGCATACATCGTCAGTAATCCTGCACTCATAATGGTGCGGGGCCATTTATTAAACCGGTATTCAAGAAACTCGGGAATGGTGTATATGCCTGCGCGTAAAAATCGTGGCAGCAGGAAAATTGCCACAAGAATTAGGGCAAGAGCTGCGATCCATTCGTAGCTGGCAATTGCCATACCTATATCAGCCATAAATCCCTGCCCGGCCATTCCCACAAAGTGCTCAGTGGAAATATTGGAGGCGATAAGAGAAATTCCAATCATCCACCATGTCAACGAACGCCCTGCAAGAAAGTAATCTTCCGTGGTATCTTCCTTTCGCGAGGCATATACCGAAACCACAAGAACTCCAATCAGAAAAATGATGAATGTTACAATATCCAGCCAGCCGAGGTGCATGTTATGATTTGAAGGTGTGCAAGATAATTATTCAAACCTGAAATAAGAAGAAGGACAGGTTTAAAGACTCTGTTCGGAGATTAGCTGAGAAGCGCTTTCTAAGATTTAGAGACAGTTTTCAATTGCCCTATCATACAAATCCTTCCAGGAATTAATATCACCATAGTTTTTGCCATCAATGGTGATTTCATCCTGAGTGACTTTGCCCAGCATCATGTAAGGTACCTTTCCGTTAACCAGGCTTTCGAAAAGTTCCGTCTTACCAGAAGGAACGCTCACAACAGCCCGGCTTTGTGATTCGCCAAAAAGAAACGCATCTTTTCTGATATCTGAAACAGTGCTGATCTCAAAGCCAAAACCTGAAGGTATAGCAGATTCAACAAGTGACACAAACAATCCACCATCTGAGATGTCATGAGCTGAGGTGATGGCGTCCATCATGATGAGTGACTGAATTATTTCATGGAACCGCGCTTCTTCCTCAAGATCAAATGACGGGGCGGGGGAGAGTGCAATCTTGTGATAGCGCACAAGGTATTCCGAAGAGTTGATGTCGTCTTTTGACTCTCCAAGCAAATAGATCACATCTCCATCATTTTTGAAATTCAAAGTCATGCGCTTTTCTACATGATCCACAACACCGAGCATGCCGATTGTTGGAGTTGGATAAACCGGGCCGTCCTCCGACTGGTTATAAAAGCTCACATTGCCTCCGGTCACCGGTGTATCGAATTTTCTGCAAGCTTCGCCCATGCCTTTTATAGCGTTCACAAATTGCCAATAAACTTCAGGATTATAAGGATTGCCGAAGTTGAGGCAGTTAGTAATTGCTACAGGCTGCCCGCCTGAACAAACAATATTTCGTGCAGCTTCCGCAACAGCGATCATTGCGCCCACATACGGATCGGCATAAACGTAGCGTGCATTGCAATCAACGCGAACAGCAAGAGCCTTATCGGTCCCTTTCAAGCGAACCAAAGCCGCATCGGATGGGGCATTGGTAGAAATATTATTGACCCCAACCATTGAGTCATATTGTTGATATACCCAACGCTTTGAAGCAATGTTGGGAGAGGAAACAAGCATCTTCGCAACTTCAACCAAATCAGCAGGTTGCTGCACCTGATCTATATGAAAACTTTTGCTGCGCTTGAAGTAAGCAGGCTCACGAAATTCGCGCTCGTAAACCGGAGCGCCTCCGCCAAGAACCAGGTACTCAGCGGGCACATGAGCTACCAACTCATCATACATGTAATACTCCAGCATCTGTGTGCCGGTGACTTCTCCGATGATGGCGCAATGTAAATCCCACTTTTCAAAAATATCTTCAACTTCCTGCTCATGTCCTTTTTTAACAACCACCAGCATTCGTTCTTGTGATTCTGAAAGAAGGATTTCCCATGGCTTCATGTTCTCCTGGCGGGTAGGTACTTTGTGAAGCCAAATTTTCATTCCGTGTTTCCCTTTTGCAGACATTTCAGAAGTAGAGCAAGTAATTCCTGCAGCTCCCATATCCTGCATACCAACAATAGCATCTGTTTCCATTAATTCTTGCGTGGCTTCCAGCAACAACTTTTCCTGGAACGGATCGCCCACCTGAACTGCCGGCAAATCTTCGTGAGAGTCTTCATGAATATCTTCTGAAGCGAAAGTGGCTCCGTGAATACCATCCTTTCCCGTTGCAGAACCTACAATATAAACCGGGTTCCCTGCTCCGGTCGCAATTGCCGAAATAGTTTTATCGGCTTGGACAATACCAACGGACATCGCATTCACCAGAGGATTATGCTCGTAACAATCTTCAAAATAAACTTCCCCGGCAACCGTGGGCACACCGAACGAATTGCCGTAATCTCCAATGCCTTTTACAACTCCCCGAAGCAGATGCTTTGTTTTTTCAGTTTTCAGATTCCCGAACCTTAGGGAATTTAATGCGGCTACCGGACGCGCTCCCATAGTGAAGATATCACGATGAATTCCACCAACACCGGTTGCGGCACCCTGGTAAGGTTCGATGGCTGAAGGATGATTATGTGATTCGATCTTAAATGCACACGCCAAACCATCACCAATATCAACTAATCCTGCGTTTTCCTGCCCGGCTTCAACCAGAAGTCTGCTTCCCGTTCTTGGAAGGGTTTTAAGCCATTTGATGGAATTCTTGTAAGAACAATGCTCTGACCACATTACCGAGAAAATGCTCAACTCGGTGAAGTTGGGGGTGCGGCCTAAAATTTCCTTTATGCGGTCAAATTCCTCCGGGAGTAAACCCAGTTCTTTTGCTATCTCGATAGTAACTGTTAGCTCAGCGGTTTGTGCCTGCATTTTTTTACTTTTTGAGAGCCAAAGTTAAGCGATTAATCATTTTGGAATTTTTGCCTCAATTAAAAGTAATCTGAGGAATTACCTTAAAAATTTCATTTTAAGTAAAACTGCGTAACCAGTGCGAATTACCCGCGTAAAAATGGGAATGATTACGACATAATTCGTAACACAGTTACGGTAAAATACGTAACACCAATAGTCCATAGAAATGAGAGAAATTGCATACCCTACCATTGCTATTTCTACAAGAGAGGTATGGCCTTGTGCCATAAAGCAGCGCATCAAATTAGTTGCTGCGACAGTTCTTGTGATAGCGTTTAATTATTGTTACTCCCAGACAGGTCCGGGTGGAGTTGGAACTAATTCAACGAACATACTCTGGCTTAAAGCGGATGATTTGAATTTATCCGATGGAGATTCTGTGGCAATATGGTCTGATGCCTCAGGAAACGGTGCTGACGCGGTTCAAACTACAGCCGGTGAAAAACCGACTTTCACTCTCTCTAATTCTGATTTTAACGATAGGCCTACCGTTACCTTTGATGGCGCGGCAACAAACTTTGATATGACTGCATTATCGAATTCAGCCAGTAATTACAGTGTCTGGTTTATTTATAAATCAACTTCAACCAGCGTACAGTTTCTCTTTGAAGCTCAAACAGGACAATTAAGGATTCCTCATGAGGGAGGCAATACGCATA
>CAYOYI010000172.1:3686-8368 GCA_964408105.1 uncultured Chitinophagaceae bacterium
ATCGCGATGGAACGGGTAGAGGTGTGGAAATAACAGGCACCGGAACGAAGATGGTTCACTGGCATCTCAATAGCGATTCTTCCTGTATTTATGAAAACGGAGTTCAAACCCAAAGTGGTCTTGCATACACCCAGCGCGCTTTGGGCGGAAACAGAAGCCTCGGTTCGAACGATAATGCCGCCAACCAATTTTTCGATGGTAACATAGCCGAGGCAATTTTTTACAATACCAATTTGAATGCTGCTCAACGGATCATTCTTGAAAATTATCTGGGTACCAAATATGGGATTTCGGTTCCCGTTGATCATTTTGTTTATGATGGATCTCATGGGAATGATCTTGCAGGAATTGGAAGAGTGGATGCTTCAAATGAACATAATGCTGCAACAAGCGCAGGTTTGTTTGAAATAAGCTCACCCGGTAGCCTCGAAGATGATGACTGGTTGCTGTTTGGCCACGATGCAGCATCAATAACAACCTGGACTTCATCCGAAACCCCAGGTGACTCAATCAAAAGAATTACACGAGAATGGCGGTTGGATAAGACAAATGATGTAGGAACAGTGACCATTAGCCTGGATACTGCATCCTTGCCTGCAAAACCAACGGGTTATTCAAAATACGTTGTTTGGGTGGATGCTGACGGAAATTTTTCCGAAGGAACCACGCAGTATGTAATGACCAAAAATGGCAACCTGTATGAAGTAACCGGAGTGTCCATTGCCGATGGAGACTATGTGACATTTGGAGTTCTGAGACCGGTTATTCAGTTTGTTACAATTTCCGCGAGCGGATCGGAGGCAACAACTCCGGTTAGTGTTCAAGTAGCTCTTAATTACAAGGTTGCTGCTGACGTAGATGTGCATTACACTGTCAACGGTTCCGGCACTGCAACAGAAGGCGTGGGAAATGATTTTATACTTGCTGATGGAACTGCTACAATTTTAGCCGGAGCAACATCAACCTCTTTCAGTATAACAATTGATGACGATGGAATGGAAGAATCTGATGAAACGATCATTATTGATCTTTCCAATCCCACCTCCGGAATCACGCTTGGTCCAAAAGACACTTACACATACACCATCAACGACAATGATGCATCACGTCTGATACAATTTGAATCAGCAAGTTTGAACCAACCGGAAGACTCTACAACGGTCATTCTAACCATTGAAGTTGATGCAATTGATGCAGGTGATACCATCACTGTTGATTACACCGTCACAAGTGGCACCGCCACTGGTAGCGGAACTGATTATACGCTTACAAATGGTACTGCTAAAATAAATCCGGGCGATACATCAACAACTTTTTCGTTTACTGTCGTTAATGATAACCTCTTCGAAAATGACGAAACTATCATCATTACACTTTCAAATCCAAGCGCGGGAACTAACATCGGTACAAATAACCAACACACCTACACAATTATCGATAATAACTCCGCTCCGGAGATTGAATTCAGCGTCACTTCATCAAGCGGACCTGAGGGTGCAACTGAGGCAAACATTTCAGTTACATTATCAACTATTTCGGGGAAAGACGCCTCGGTAAATTATGCTGTAACCGGTGGAACAGCTACAGGAGGTGGGACAGATTATACTCTTGCGAGCGGAACAGTAAGTATTACTAATGGAAATTTATCCAATTACATCGCAGCTACGATTATTGATGATGAAATGCTTGAAACTGGTGAAACCTTTGTAATTACTTTATCCGGTCCGACAAATGGTGCTTTAGGAGCAGATTCAATACACACTTTCACTATTATAGATAATGATAATTTAGGTTTTACCGGGCCCGGTGGAGTTGGTGATAACGCTTCCAATATTTTATGGTTAAGAGCAGATGACATAGCAGGAATTAGTGATGGCGGGGACATCACTACCTGGCCCGATACATCAGGAAATGATAACGACCCGATTCAAGTAATCGGAGCCAACCAGCCTAATTGGGATGCATCCAATTCCGATTTCAATTATATGCCCTCAGTAACCTTTAACGGTTCAACGGATTTTTTTGATGCCACCGCGTTAACGCATACCGCAAGCGATTATGACGCCTTCTTTGTCTATAAATCTGCTTCCGCGGCATTACAATGGGTCTTTCACGCAGCAAATGGAACGTTGCGGCTTCAGCATGAAGGTGGTGGAAACGGAGCATACAATGATGGGAGCGCACAAGGAACAGAAATCATCGGTATTACTCCAATGCTCGTAAACTGGAGGCTAGATGACACAGGCTCCGACATTTATATAGATGGCACTCAAAGTCAGACTGGACTCTTATATGCCCAACGCGCAATTGGAGGAAATACAAAACTCGGGGCTAATTCAGGTGGCACAAATCGCTTTTTTGATGGCAATATTGCCGAAGTCGCTTTCTTTAATAAAGTCATTAATGATGCACAGCGGGTTCTTGTAGAAAATTATCTGGCGGCAAAATATGGTCTCACAATTGCCAATGATAAATATGACCATGAGGGGACGCACCCTTATGAAGTTGCGGGTATTGGAAGCCAGGGTGCCAATAATTTCCATTCCGCTGCCGAGTCGGGAAAGATACTGGAGATAACCGGGGCTTCAAATCTTGACAGCACAGACTATTTGCTTTTCGGACATGATGGGGTTAGCATAGCATCATGGACTACCGCTGATGTGCCTGGCGATTCTACTAAACGGATTTCAAGGGAATGGAAATTCGATGAAACGGGTGATGCCGGAACGGTAACTATTAGCATTGACACAATTTATTTGCCCGCCAAGCCTGCAGGATATTCAAAATATGTTTTGTGGCTTGACGCGGATGGAACTTTTAATTCCGGAGCAACTCAGTATGTTTTAATAAAGAGTGGCGGTCGTTACCAGGTAAGTGGTGTAAATATAACTGACGGGAGCTATCTTACTATAGGAGTGCTGAAACCGATAATTCAATTCACCGAAACTGTTTCCAGCGCAGCAGAATATTCATCTGTAGCATCATTTGAGGTCTCACTAAACTATGCCGTAGCAACAAGCGTGACTGTGGATTATTCGGTTACAGGCGGCACCGCCACCGGTAGCGGAACGGATTTTACTTTACCAGCCGGAACTGCGACAATTACTGCTGGAAACTCAACAACAAGTTTTGATATCATCATTATTGACGATGAAGCACAAGAAGCCGATGAAACGGTGGTTGTAACTCTTGCAAATCCGATAAGCGGTGTTTCCCTGGGAACAAATACAACTCATACCTTCACCATAACCGATGACGATGCTCCTCGGAGTATTCAGTTTCAGACTACAAGCGCAAGTGGCGGAGAGGCCACAACTCCGATAACCGTTACCGTAGAACTGGACATCCCCGATATGGTTGATACCACTACGGTTGATTACAGCGTAACCGGAGGAACTGCTACTGGAAGTGGAACAGATTTTACACTCGCCAGTGGTACGATCACGATGCTTCCGGGAGATACTATTGAAACATTTGATATCGTAATTGAAGATGATGATGTGTATGAAAATGACGAGACAATAATTATTACGCTAACCAATGCAAGCAGCGGTGTCAACGTAGGAACGAACGGCTCATTTACATATACTATCAATAATAACGATGCTGCACCGATTATTGAATACACAACTAATGCAGGAAGTGGTTCCGAAGGTATGTCATCGGCAAATGTTGAAGTGTACATTCCGGCAACTTCTGATGTTGATGCGCAAGTAAACTACACAGTAACCGGAGGAACGGCAACAGGAGGCGGCATTGATTATACGCTTGCCAGTGGCACAGCCACCATCACTGCAGGAAATACGATAACAAATATTGTAATTGTAATTAATGATGACTCCGATCTGGAATCAGATGAGACAATTCAGATCAGGCTATCGAATGCAACGGATGCTACCCTCGGTGATGACACAGTTTTTACTTACACCATTGGAGATGATGACAACCTCGGATCAGTTGGTCCGGGTGGGGTAGGCGATGACGGCTCAAATATCTTGTGGCTCCGTGCAGATAATGTTACGGGTGTATCAGATGGGGGTGATATAACTAATTGGCCTGATGCATCAGGCAATGGCAATGATCCGACACAACCTGCTGCTGCAAAACCGAGCTGGGATTCAGTAAACGTAAACTTCAACAACATGGCCACTGTGCATTTTGATGGGGCGACTGATTTCTTTGATCTATCCGCTATGAGCCATGCTGCAAGTGATTATGATGTGTTTGCAGTGTATAAAGCAACCGCAACGGCAAGACAATGGCTCTTCAATTCGCAAAACGGAACTATACGCCTTGCACATGAGGGTGGAACCAATGAATGAGCATTTCACGATGGAATTGCAAGGGGAACGGAGATCATGGGTACAAATGCCATGCTGGTTGAATGGGAACTTGATGCCGGGTCAAACTTGTATATCAATGGGGATACCATGGCTGGCAATCAGGGGCTCGGATATACGCAACGTGCTATTGGCGGTAATACGGTGATCGGGAAAAATTATGCGAATACCAATCGTTATTTTGATGGTGATCTCGCTGAGTTGATTATGTTCAATAAATCATTGAATCCTGTTCAAAGAACGCTGGTCAATAATTACCTCGCTGCAAAATATGCACTTTCAATTACAGATGATAAATACGCCTACGAATCAACCCATGGCGGTGATGTTGCAGGTTTTGGA
>CAYOYI010000173.1:0-1293 GCA_964408105.1 uncultured Chitinophagaceae bacterium
CATCACCGCGCTCATGAGCTTCGCCTTAAACTTCATGAATGATTCATCGCGGTATGATTGGTCGTAAACCGTTTGAGAAATTACGGAACCGGAAGACAGGACGACAATGGTTGTAATGAACATGAGTGTTTTCATTGTCAAAAGATTTTTAAGGTAACCAAACAATGAAAAAACGGAGATAGCCCGGTGGCTATTTCAATCCCGAAAAAGAATTATGATTTTTTAACAGAGAAGCCTCCGGCATTAATGCTGCAACCGCATCGTTGAGCGAACGAAGTAAGTACTTGTCAAAAATCTAACTATATCATTACTGCTTCCATCTCCAGCAGTTTCAGCAAATAGTTAGTGACTTCCATATAACCCTCGGCAGGTTTGATGGTGCTAAGGTTATGGAATTGCTTGAAGTATGGAATATAAATTTCCATTACAGGCACTTTAAGGTGCTCGAGAATTTTGGTCACGGTATCCTGCGAGGTGAGGAAGTGTACACGATTGGGCAGCAGCACAACCTTTAGGTTAGGATTAGATTCCATTGCAGGAAGAATATCACCTAACGTGCGCTCGGCAACAAGAACCTCCTGCCGGGATATTCCTGTGGGAATTATAACAATATCGCTATTCAGGCTGATGCGCCTTGTAGCATACGAATTCATATTTGCCGTGCCATCAACAATAACAAAACTTATCATTTCCCTACGGAAGCCCTTGATTCGGTTTTCGACATCAGCTTCATCTGACTGCACCAGATCGGGGGCGCCCTTGGCAAGATAACCGGCTTCTTCAAGCTCTTGCTGGCGAACCTGCATGAGCGAACGATTAATATCGGTTTCGATTAGCGCCACTTCAAACCCCATTTCCTTCAGCGCAGTGGCAACATTGATGGCATTGGTAGTTTTACCTGTACCACCTTTTCTGTTGATGAATGAAACTACTTTGGTCATTGTTGCAGCTTTTAGTTTTCCTAAAGTTTCTTTGTCCTTTTAAGAAAAACTTTAAGCTTTTCAACAATAAATTGTTGGCAGTTCGGCTTTTGCTTCTAAATAAGAAGTTTAAAAGGAGGCCGGGAGGAAGAATTAAATAAAAGCTTTAGGAACTCTTTTTCCTTTTCTCTATTTCGTCCCTGATCTTGATGGCTTTCTCGTATTCTTCGTTTTTGAGTACCTTATTAAGCAGTTCGTTAAGCTGTGATTCGGAAAGCTTTGCGAGATTCTTATAATCAGGCGCCTCCTCTTCAGAAATTATCTCCACCTTTTCTTTTTTGGGAGTTCCTTCGGTGCCGGCAGCTAACTGGTC
>CAYOYI010000173.1:1303-1557 GCA_964408105.1 uncultured Chitinophagaceae bacterium
ATTATTATTCCTGCGCTCTCAAGGATAAATTCATAAGTGAATATCGGGCAATTGAATCTTACGGCCAATGCCAGAGCGTCAGAAGTTCGCGAGTCTATTTCATGCACCTTATTGCCTATCCTGCAGACAAGTAATGCGTAAAAAATACCTTCCTTCAGGTTATTGATCACTATTTCCTGAAGCTCAATATCGAATGACGAGAAGAGGTTCTTCACCAAGTCATGCGTTAAAGGACGCGTGGGCTGCATCTTCTC
>CAYOYI010000173.1:1567-2345 GCA_964408105.1 uncultured Chitinophagaceae bacterium
AGCGCCACTGCTATCGCCTGTGCCTCAAATCCACCGATAACAATTGGCAGCCTCCTGCGCCCGTTCACTTCTTCAAGTACTACTGCGTAAGATTGGGTTTGTGTGATACTGTGGGAAAGCGCAACGATTTCTAACGGTATTTTTTTCATTTGCAGGGTTTTCTGCCTGTCCCTTTATATCCTAAAGTTAATTGTTACTTGCAAAGTATTTTTTTAAAGCCTCATTCAGCTTTGGAACTACATCAAATGCATCGCCTACAATTCCGTAGTCGGCATATTTGAAGAATGGCGCCTCGGGATCGTTATTAATAACTACGATCACTTTGCTCCCGCTGACACCCGCAAGGTGTTGGATGGCCCCCGAGATTGCGATGGCAACATAAAGATTCGGGCGAATTGTTAACCCTGTCTGCCCAACGTGCTCATGATGCGGCCTCCAATGCACATCGGAAACCGCACGCGAACATGCGGTAGCCGCTCCAAGTGTTTTAGCGAGGTCCTCTACCATGCCCCAGTTTTCCGGACCCTTTAAGCCTCTTCCCGCAGAAACTACTACCTCGGCTTCCGGCAATGGAATTCCCTGCGATTCTTTTTCCTGGCCAACAACCTGTACCTTAAAATCCGTATCCGCTATTTCTAAAGTCAATGATTCGACATTGGCGGTTTTGTCACTCGCAACAACCTGCACCGAGTTGGGATTGAGTGAAACGATCTTCACCGGAGTATTTATCACGAAGTTGGCGTAACCCTTGCCCGAGAAGACGCTCTTTTTTACAATA
>CAYOYI010000173.1:2355-8367 GCA_964408105.1 uncultured Chitinophagaceae bacterium
CATTGGTCTCTGGCAAGCCGGAAGCTCCCGGAACCAACCCTGCCTTTAATCGTGCCGAAAGCCTTGGCGCCAATGCCTTGCCATTATTATTAAAAGAGAGAACAATCACTTCCGCATTAACCTTGGTTGCGGCCTGAGAGATCGCTTTTGCAAAAGCCCCTGAATCGAACTTATCGAAGCGGGCGTCATTAACATGCAATACCTTACCTGCGCCAGCCTTTCCCAAACTGGTTAGTTCATCAGGGGTAACAGTTCCCAGTGCCAATGTTATCAGCTCTTTTCCGGTTTTCTCTGCAACCTTGCCTGCGTAGTAAACTGCCTCACGAGCAGCCTTTTTGAATTTTCCGTCTGCGCTTTCTGCAAAAGCCAATACTGCCATTTTCTAAATTATTTTAGCATCGTTATGTAATAGTTCTACAAGCTCCGCCACATTATCCGGGCTTACCAGCTTCACCGATGATTTCTGACTGGGCAATTCATAGCTTTTTATCGAAGTGAATTTTTCAACCGCAGCAGCAGGAACAACGGCAAGCGGTTTTGTTTTTGCCGCCATAATTCCCCTCATGTTGGGGATTCTCGCTTCAGCCATCCCTTTGTTTGCACTGACCACAAAAGGGGTGTTCACCTTTACAACTTCTTTACCGCCTTCTATTTCTCTCTTAATTGTTGCGCTGTTGCCTTCGAGTTCCAGCGAAGTTGCTAAAGAAACAAAAGGTAAATCAAGCAATTCCGCCAGCACACCGCCAACCATGAATCCATTGTAGTTAATGGTCTCCTTACCGGTAAAAATAATTTCATAACCTTTTCCCCTTGCATATTCTGCGATCTGCGCAGCAACAAAGTATGAGTCTTCAGGGTCTGCATCAATGCGAACAGCATCATCAGCTCCTATTGCGAGGGCTTTTCTGATCACCGGGTCGCCATCCGCCCTACCAACATTGACCACCGTGACGGTGCCACCTGCCTTTTCCTTCAGCTCAAGGGCGCGAACCAGGGCATACCATTCATCGGTGGGATTGATGATCCACTGGACGTTGTCTTCGTTAAATTTGGTGTTGTTTTCTTTGAAATTAACTTTCGTTGTCGTGTCGGGTACTCTGCTAATGCAGACCAATATCTTCATATCAAGTTGGTTTTTTAAATTGCCCTGCGAAAATAGGCATTTCTCAAAAACAAACTTCCGTAACAAATTATTATGACCCGCGATGTTTTAAAAGAACTTATGACACTGCTTGAACAATCACCCAACGAGCCGTTTATTTTGTTTGCCATCGCGCAGGAATACGTAAAAAGGGAGCAACCGCAAGCGGCCCTTGAGTATTATTCAAGGCTTGTTGCATCATTCCCGAATTATACCGGCACTTATTATCATCTGGGAAAGTTGTATGAAAAGCTTGGTCAAGTTGAGAAAGCTATCAGCACTTATCAAAGTGGGATGAATATGACCCGATCGTGCGGAGATGTACATGCATTTTCAGAATTACAATCAGCATTATCACTAATCACCGATGAAGAGCTTTAGTGCGGATATTTTGCGGAGATTCAGGGATTTTGCCGAAAAGCATAACCTCCTTCAAAAGGATCAGCCGGTATTGCTGGCTGTGAGCGGTGGAGTTGATTCTGTTGTAATGTGCAGGCTTTTCGCTTCATCCTGCTTTAGCTTTGGAATTGCCCACTGTAATTTCCAACTGCGGGGAAAGGAGTCTGATGAAGATCAAAAGTTTGTTGAAGGAATCGCTTCAACATACAAAGTGCCGTTCTTCACTAATAATTTCTCTACGAATCAATACGCAGATGAAAACGGTATCTCTGTTGAAATGGCTGCCCGTGAATTGCGCTATGAATGGTTTGAAACCATCCGTAAATCCAATAACTATCACGCAATCGCTACGGCCCATCACCGCGATGACAACATCGAAACCGTGCTGCTGAATCTTGTGAGAGGCACCGGGATTTCCGGCCTGCACGGTATCCTGCCAAGACGCGATAAGATCATCAGGCCGATGTTGTGCCTTTCTAAAAGCGAGATCATTGAATTTGCAAAACAGGAACAGTTATTATTCCGTGAAGATCGCACCAACAGTGAATCAATATTTCAGCGAAACCTTCTGCGCAATGAAGTGATACCCCTGCTTGAAAAGATCAATCCGAATTTCAGGGACACCTTCACCGGCAACATTGAAAAGCTGAGGGAAGCGGAGAGCATCTTCAACAAGGGACTTGCCCATTTGCGGAAGAAGTTTATCGAGAAGAGAGGAAGTGACTTTTATATCCCGATTAAAAAATTAGTGCAGTTTGAAAGTGCAAGGAGTATCCTGTTTGATCTGCTGAAAGATTTTGGCTTTGGTGAAAAACAGGTAATGCAAATATATGATGGGTTAAATGAAGGCTCAGGCAAACAATATTTTTCGCAATCACACCGCATCATTCAAAACCGAAACTTTCTGATCGTTGCCAATAAAGAGCACTCAAGTTCCGATGTTATTCTTGTCGAAGACATCAATAAGCATGTAAAGCTGCGCGAGGGTGAATTGAAGTTTCAGCTTGTGAATGGCGCCCATTTCAGCAAAGATGCCTCAGCGGATACCGCGTTCATTGATTTCAACAAATTGAAATTCCCGCTTATTCTTCGGAAATGGAAGAAGGGTGACTACTTCTACCCTTTTGGAATGAAAAAGAAGAAGAAAAAACTGAGTGACTTTTTCATTAACAATAAAATTTCCTTGCTCGAAAAGGAGAAAATTTGGATAATTGAATCTGAGAAAAAGATCGTTTGGGTTGTCGGTCACAGAATTGACGAGCGGTTCAGAATCACCGGCAACACAAAAGAAACATTGATTGTTAAGAAGAAATAAAACCGCCCTGTCAGAACACCATCAGGCGGTTTGTAACCTGAAACCTATCGCCTGATATTCTCACCAGATAAATTCCGGAAGCCACTTCAGGAAGCGCGATCATCTCTCTGTTATTTCCCGTAGCGAATTCTTTTTCAAGCGACCACACCTTTCTGCCCGTAGCTTCATATATTTCAATACTGCCGATGAAGGATTCCCTTGTGCTGAATTCTACCGACAACAACTGCTCATTGTTAAATGGATTGGGGTATATCTTTGCTTCTCCTGCAATAATTTCCTCCACGCCCGTAAATAAATAGTCCTTGAAGTAAATGCATCCTTTGCTGTCCGTGATAGTTATGGAGTAATTGCCCGCCTCGGGAGAAGTAACAACTGAAGAGGTTGAACCGTTGGACCACTGATAGAAGTATGGCGGTGTGCCGCCACTCGCGGAAACAATAATGGTTGAACCGTTGTAGTTGACTTCAGCATTCATCGGCTCCGGCTCGCTTACGCTGAATTGTAACTGCACCGAATTGGAATCGCTGTCTGTGATTGTTAACCGGTAGTTGCCTTCTTCAAGATTTTGCAGATTGCTGTCGGTTGCCCCGTTTGACCACGCATACGTGTAAGGCTCAACACCACCGGCAGCCGTCACTTGTATGGCCCCATCAACGTGGCCATGGCAGCTAATGTCGTTTATGCTGAAAGTTGGCGTGATCGTGGAAGTTCCGGAGGTAACAAAGTTTGAGAGTATAGTATATTCGGCACAGGTATATCCTTCATTAAATGCTTTTATTTTCCATCTGTAGTTCACATTCGGCTGAAGTCCGCTTAAAAGAATCGTGGTATCCTGCACAACTGTATCAACTTCATAGAAGCTGCCGTTGAAAAAACGAGTCAATAATACATGATACCTTGTTGCTCCCGCTACCTTCCTCCATCTTAGCTGAGTGAAATTGGCGGGGATTCCATTGCTGCCATCGGGCGGGTAAACCACCGTGGTAAGTCCTACGCTGTCTTTTGCCGGTTGCGGCTGGCTTAAAAGGTTAGACCTGGCGCTCAGAAGGTAACTGCGCATGGCATTGATTTGCTCGGGGCTAAATTTATCCTGACAGGCATCATTGGCATAAGACATAAAAAGCGATCCGTCAACCTGGTATTGATCACCGTTATAATCAAGTTTCGTTTTATTATAAGGACAACTCCAGCGGTCAGAAAGATAATCGGCAGGCGTGTCACAAAAGCGATCGCCAGCAGTGAGGCAATTTGTTCCATTTACGCGCTCATCGAATGCAGTGGCGCTTGCCGTGTTCGGATCGCGGCTCTCCCAGCCAAAAAAAGTATGAGGCATGCTGAAATAATGCCCCAATTCATGCGCCACCGTGCTGTTGGTAGGCCCCGAACATGATTTCGCAACAGCAATGAAATCACGGCTGCCACCGCTGAAATAACCGCAATTGCCGTCCGGATCGAGCACGTAATAAATATTAGCGGCATTGGCTGATTTGGTTGCATTCACGGTCGAGTTCACCCCGCCCGTATGCTCATAAAGGCCGGTATGGTTAATATAATTAAAATCGCCAAACAGGTAAAAATGGAAACCCACCTGCTCATACTGTTCGTTCAGCGTGCAAAGGCCATCAAGAATTGTTTGCGTTTTATGATATCCGGCCCCGTTGTCATCTCCCACTACGTGAACCTTCACGGGAATGTAATAAACCGTGCCGGGACCACCCTGCCTTGCTCCCGTTTTGGCGGCAGCAGCCTGATGCGCGGTGAGCCAGTGGATCATATCCTCGGGCATATCCGTGCCACAATACCCCGGCTGTTGCGCGTTGGCAATAAACATCAGAATAACGCCTGCAAGCGTCAGCAAGAATCTTTTCATAACTCAAATTGTAATTTAGGACAACGTAAAGTTAATATTTAAGACTGTGAAATGGCAATTTTAGTTCCTGCAAGCCGAGTGATATTTCTCACCATTTTAAGTTCTGTATCGGCATTGATGGTCATTAAATTTGCTGCCGTTTGAAAAATCCATATCGCATGAAAAAACTCAACCCGTTTCATCTCGCCATCCCGGTAAATGACCTGCAGAAATGCAGAAATTTTTATG
The DNA here is from genome assembly GCA_964408105.1 of uncultured Chitinophagaceae bacterium. Classification (GTDB taxonomy): domain Bacteria; phylum Bacteroidota; class Bacteroidia; order Chitinophagales; family CAIOSU01; genus BPHB01. The sequence continues at coordinate 7,309 of CAYOYI010000173.1, forward strand.
GCGGAATATTGGAATGTGCAGAAGGCAGGAGCGATGAGCGCTGGGTTGATTTTGATTTCTTCGGCCATCAATTAGTGATACACCAAAAGCCTTCAGTAAACGGGGATTCAAAACCGGTTTACAATCCTGTGGACGGGCATGATGTGCCCGTGCCGCATTTTGGCGTAGTGCTCGATTGGAACGACTGGATAAGCCTTTCGGAAAAGCTAAAAGCCAAAAACATAAAATTTGAAATTGAACCTTACATCCGTTTTAAGGGGGAGGTTGGAGAGCAGGCTACCATGTTCTTCTTCGACCCGGAAGGCAATGCACTTGAGTTCAAGGCTTTTAAGGATATAATCCGGCTTTTTGCGACATAGAGATTCTCCATTGCTTAGGCTGAAACCTGATTTATTGGTTTAAAACGGGTGGAGGCCGGGCGTCTTTGCCTCCGGCTGGTAGTCCTCACTTCCGCTTTTGGCTAAGACTGATGCCCGGGTCCCTGTCATTCCCGTGAAAACGGGAATCCCGAATTAGCCCGCCTGGGGATGCCCGCGTGCACGGGGATGGCAGTGGGTGCGGGAAAGGCGGATAAAAAAAACACCAAAGCCCCCGGAGTTTGCCGGGGGCATGTGCATTAGAAAACGAGCCGGGTAAAAGTTACACAGCCATTATTTCCACTACCGGTGATGCGCCACCCTCACCCATCGCGCCTACTCCGATGGTGCGGAATTTATAAACTGCTCCAGGCATAAGCCCTGTGACGATGTAGCGGCTTTTCACGGTGCTGCCGATGGTTTCCCATTGGGGCGCCTGCGGATCGCTTTCATTCAGCTGCTGAATAAGGTAGCTGCTTGCCCCTTTCAGCTTTTTGAAATCAATCTTCAGCTCGCCTGAGCGGCCGGGGATGTAGCTGAGCGTCATACCCTCAACTGGGCCCAGAGGGCCTATCGGGCCGTGATGCTCCGTAGCCTCAAAGCCGGCCGAAACGATGATCTCGGGGTTGCCTTTTGCTATGGTGGACACGAAAGCCCCCAGCGTTCTCAAAATACTTTCCATCTCCGCAAGGCGCAATTTCTT
>CAYOYI010000174.1:0-5467 GCA_964408105.1 uncultured Chitinophagaceae bacterium
TTCCGGAAATACAGGAGATAAGGTACTAATTAGGATGACAGATAATGCTATTTATCTAGAACCCAAGATTGAATTATACGGACCTTCTGGAAATCTAATTTCTTCAATATGGAATAGTAATGCGCAAGCCACCATATTTGAAACCTTACCAAATACTGGCACTTATACCATATTGGCAAGTGATGATCCTAGTAGTGCCATTGATGTTGGAGCATACTCTTTATTTGTTCAAAACACCCGGACTCCAGGGAATGCCATCAGCATAAATTATGGTCAAACCTTAACGGGTACAATAACACCCGGAGGGAAACATGACACCTACATTTTTACTGCTGATTCAAATGATATTGCCATAATCAGGATGACGGACAACGCTATCTATCTTGAACCTAGAATTGAGTTATTTGATCCTTCGGGGAATTTGATTTCTTCAACATGGAATAATAATGCACAAGCGGCATTGTTCGATACGTTATCCGCGAATGGTACTTATAAGATTATTGTAAGTGATGAGCCTAATAGCGCGGTGGACATTGGAGATTATGCTTTGTTTGTTCAAAGGACATTCGCTCCCGGAAATGTTACCAGCATCAATTATGGACAAACATTGACTGGCACTATTACTCCCGGTGGTAATCACGGCAGTTTCACCTTTCAAGGAAATTCGTGTGATTCGATGATAATAAGGATGACGGATAACGCAGTGTATCTGGAACCAAGAGTAGAAGTTTATAGTCCATTAGGAGCATTAGTCTCTACAGCTTGGGATGCAAGTCAAGCCTTGGTTGGTTTCAGAGTTACATTAAGAGGAATTTATACGTTGATTACCAGTGATGAGACCTATAGTTCAGTTGATGTTGGTGGATATTCATTGTCCTTATTACGATTAAGCTTAAACGGACTTACTATAACACCGCTAATTGACAATATATCTTGCTATGGGTTCGGAGATGGTGCAATTAATCTAAGTGTAATGGGAGGAAGTCCGCCATATTCTTATAGCTGGTCGAACGGGAGTTCTGGCCGAGACATTTTCAATCTTGATGTAGGAAACTACACTATAACAGTTACGGATACTAACTCTTGCGCTTCAACTTTATCTGTTGCGATAATTGAACCAACTCCCATTACACTTTCAATGGTTCTCACTTGCAATGGGAGCAGTGATAACGCAATTGATTTAACTGTTTCCGGTGGAATTCAGCCTTATGGTTACCAATGGAGCACGGGTGCATCATCCGAGGACGTTTCCAATCTGCAACCATCCGAATATTCTGTTACCGTAAGTGATAGTAATAGCTGTATTGTGGACACTTTAATAATAATTGACGGTCAGCTATTTTCATTAAGCACGGCAATAACAAATGAAACTTGCTTTAGTAAAGGCGCAATTAACTTATCCGTAACTGGTGGAACTGTACCGTATAGCTTTACTTGGTCTAATGGTGACAGTACCGAAGACTTAGCTAATGTTAGGGCCGGTGTTTATTCCGTAACCGTAACTGACTCAAAAGGATGCAGGACATCTATATCCGATTCCATTCCTGAAGCGGGATTTCAATCGCATAGTTTTAGCTATTGGATTACTTACGTGGATACTATTCACTTTGGTGGAGATGAAACCGATAACTATTTGAATGTATACGCATTTTATGATAGCACTAACTTTTTTGTTGGCTCTAATTCATATTGGTTGAATAGAGGACAGAGTAGAATAATTTACAGGCCAGAACTTTTCGAGGGTTTACAAATCCTATCCGATAAACCGCTTCAGATTCAATATTATTTTTTGACTGGCGAGCATCAACTCTATGAAGATGGAACAACCGTGTATTCGGTTTTGGATGAAAGGCTATTAGATACGCTTTATTGGATTCCCTTGCAATGTAGCGAAGTGTCAATACTTGCAATTGCTAACAACACCCAATTAAAAGTAGGATCGAATATTTATATTCTTAGCAAAGGAACAAGTAGGAGGTTCTTACAGCTTCCTGTTGGAACAAAAATATCATCAAACTTTCCTATTTCGATTGTTTGTGCTAACTATTCTAACGATCACTATAGCTCCACATACGCATTCCAACTTCTTCCCACATCCTCTTTAGGTAAAAGTTATTATGTGCCGAGCCCTCATTTTGGTAGCTATAATTCACAAGAAGATTCAAGTCGAATCCAGATACTAGCCATTTATGATTCAACGGTTGTGATTCATGATTCAGGTTCTATTAGTCTAAATACAGGAGAAGGATTTAGCATCTACTTGAGTCAAACGGTTACTAATCTTTATAGCAACAAGGAGTTTTACGCAGTCTATGTCAATGATTTATATGGAATAGATCCTTGGGGAGGTGGATACAGACACTATACATATACTTCCTCCCTTTTACCTTCATTTCTTAGCGCAAATGAATTCTTGCTTTATCCAGCCGGTGCTTCAACACATGGATACCCTACTTCGCAAATCAGTCTTATTTCTTTTGCTGATTCTAATTTGTTACAATTCTTCCGCAATAGTTCGCAAGTTCATTCTGTCTATCTGAACAAAGGAGAAGAAGCTGTATATAATGAGGGTGACATTCCAACCTGGAATGGCAACATTTTAATACTTCAATCAGAATTTCCTTTGCAAGTTGTACAGTCCAGTCGAGGTTGGTGGTCGGGAATATCGGAGGGTGGTTTCGGTGATGTGGTATTTGGAATAAATAATTCATGCTATCCAAAACTAGTCTGTAGCAATACGCCAGTATGTGAGGGAAATGAATTGAACATATTTGTTGATTCTGTAAATGCGAATGAGGTTTGGAAGGGGCCAAATTCATTTATATCTAACGTTTCAAATCTTATTATTTCCTATGCAGCACAAAGTAATAGCGGTATTTATTATTTGGTTGACACTGTTACCGGATGCAGAACTAGACCTATACTCGTTGAGGTGTCGGATTGCGATTCGCTACCATGTGCATCATTGGATTTAGTTTACAGTATAACTGATGCAACTCCCGAATTAAATGATGGTGCGGTTAAGGTAAATGTTTCAGGCGGAACCTCGCCCTATCAATTCTCTTTGGATAGCGTCAACTTTCAAAGCAGCAGCACGTTTACCAATTTGCCTGAAGGAACCCATACAGTGTATGTAATTGACGCAGAAGGTTGTTTGCAAACAGGAGTATTCACAATTGGACCTATGACAGGCATTTCTAATTCAGCGGATGAACATTTCGGAATATATCCTAACCCGTTTACTGATAAAATTTATATAGAGCTAAACAATTCTGGCAAATCAGTCAAAGCAATAATAACAGATATACTTGGCAGGGAAGTACTTTTTAGAAATGTAAGTAAAAAGACCGCGGTTATTGATGGCTTGGAAGAATTGCGGAACGGGATTTATCACTTGATTTTAAAATCGGAAAACGGCTCAACCGTAATTAAATTGGTAAAAACAGACCAACATTAATTTGTGGCTTCCGACACAAAATACACCTCCCGATACAACCGATACTCCATCGCATTCTGCGGGAAGTTTTGAACACGTGGTTGCAACAGGCGATGGTCTTTGTAATAATAAATCGGCATGATCGCGGCATCACTGATCATGACCTGGTCAGCCTGTGCGTAAAGTTCGAAGCGTTTTGCTTCGTCAACGGTGCTGATGGCAAGTGTGAACAACGAGTCATAGACCGGGTTACGGTAGCGCACGGAATTCAGATACGACTTGTCACTCAACTTGGGCGGAATGTGCGGGCTGAAGAACAGCGTCAGAAAATTCTCGGGGTCAGGGTAGTCGGCTATCCAGCCAAGCCGCCAAAACTGCACTTTGCCGGTCTCTAAGTTTTCAAGATGCTGCGCGAAAGGTAGCTTGATGATGTTTACATTGATGTTCAACGTTTCCATCAGCATTTTCTGGACAGCCTCTGCGACCTGCTCATTGGTGCCGCCTCCTGAGTTGATCTGAAGGGTCAGAGCAGGAAATCCTTTTCCGTCAGGATAACCTGCCTTTGCAATATGCTCGCGTGCTTTTTCCGGATTATACTGATAACCCTTCACTGCATCGGCATTAAAGCCTTTGATCGCTGGCGGCACGATGCCATGAAATGCAGGCAATGCACAACCTTTAACTGTGAAGTCAACAATTTTTTGGCGGTCAATGGCGTAGTTAAATGCTATGCGCACATCTTTATTAGCAAACAAAGTATCAACATTCAAAAAGCCGTAGTATAGTGTAGCTAGTGTTGGTTTTACCTGCAACTGGAATTTCTGATATTCTCCGAGCAGATTTCCGCTTTTATCAATGATCTCCTCCACCATTTCAAGAGGCAGGCGATATACAAAGTCGAGATCGCCTTTTTTCAGTGCAAGCAGTTCTGACTTTTGTTCTTTAATGAATGTGACCTTGATGCCATCTAGGAAGGGAAGCTGGTTGCCGAATTCATCTTTACCCCAGTAATCGGGATTTTTCTCCAGCACTACCACCTCATCATCCCGCAGCGCTTTGATCTTGAAAGGACCCGTGCCGACAGCCTTTGCACGCAGGTCATTGCCATAAGTTTCAAGCGCTTCCTTGGGGAAAACAGCAGTAAACGGCAACGCAAGCATTTGCAAAAAACCAGGGAAGAATTTCTCCAGTTCAATGCGTAGCGTGTAGTCGTCAATTACTGTGATACCTGTGACCTTATCTGGTTTAGTGGCAATGTCCCCGGAATGCTTTTCTTCAAGTTCCTTAATGCGGGCAATTGAGGATAAATAACTCTCGTCCTTGGAATCAGCAGGAAACTTGGCGGCAGTTTGCTTCAGGGATTCATATTCGCGCGAGAGGTAGTGATTATCAGCACCTTTCACTTTGTCTTTAAAAACCCAGAATCCCTGGTTGCTGACATCAGGCGTGCAAAGCTTGGTGAGGCAGAACTCAAAGTCCTGCGCTTTCACCTCCCTGCCCTTTCCATCCGGGAAACAGGGGTCATTATGAAATTTCGCGCCTTTTACAAGGTGAAACGTGAACACCATTCCGGTGCTATCCATCTCCCAGCGTTCAGCAAGGCAAGGTTTCACGGTTAGGTCTGCCTGGTCAAAGCGCACCAAGCCTTCATAGATCTGGTTCGTGATGCGATGCCCGCCAACCTCCGTAATGTTCAGCGGATAGAGACTGCGGAAATATTCCACTTCATTGCAACGAAAAACACCGCCATAGTATCTTCCACCTTGTGCCGGGGTAAGTTGATCCGAGTTTTTATCAGTGGAGTTGCCGCATGACGCGAACAAAAAAATCAGAATGGTTGCACGAATAAACTTCATGAAAAAAATTTTGGCCAAAGTTAAAGTAAACTCAAACGAAACCTATGCGGATATGCATAAATACAGGACTTACCTCATCCTAATTTTTTTAAATTTAGCCCCACTAAGCCCTGGAAATTTTTAAGCCTCTCCATCTTAAATGCGAAACATCGGAAGGTAGATTATGACTAAGTCG
>CAYOYI010000174.1:5483-8312 GCA_964408105.1 uncultured Chitinophagaceae bacterium
TTAACGATTCTTTCGTTGTGTCTTTGGACTTGTATAACACAGGTGTGCTCACAGCCATACATAATTTCCGGGCGTGTGACCGATGGTGTTTCCCGTGAGCCAATTCCGTTCGTCAATATTTACCTGAACGGAAAAAATGTTGGCACTACCTCTGATTTTGAAGGGAATTTCTCCTTTCAAACTTCAACCCTGGCCGACACCATTATTGCTTCAAGTGTCGGGTATCAATTAGCGAAAAGGCCAATGAGAAAAGAAGGTGTTCAAACCATCCATTTCGTAATGGAACGGGCTGACATCAGCCTTAAAGAAATAGAAATCCGCCCGGGAGAAAACCCAGCTCATGTGCTTTTACGAAAGATTGTTAAAAACAAAGCCCGCAATAGCAACCGGGTGCTTGATAACTACAGCTACGAATCTTATAACAAAGTGGAGCTTGATTTCTATGATTGGAACCCAAAATTCGAGGACAGGCGCGTCATGAAACCGTTCAAATTCATTTTTGAAAAGGTGGACAGCACATCCGAAGACAAGCCGTTCCTTCCAATTTTCCTGACTGAAACCCTTTCGGATTACTATTATCGAAGCACTCCCAAAAATGAAGATCGTGAGGTTATTAAAGCCACGAAACAGGCAGGTTTAGAAGAGGAAATACAAAGCGAAAGTTTAGCTGAGTTTTTAAAATCGGCTTATCAGGAAGTAAATATTTACGACAACTGGCCCGAGATTTTGGAAAAAAGATTTGTTAGCCCAATCAATGACAATGGGTTACTGTATTACAATTATTACTTGGTTGACAGCGGATATATTGACGAAAAGTGGTGCTATAAAATGACCTTTAAGCCTAAAGGCAAAGGCTCTCTAAGTTTTGTGGGTGATATGTGGATTGTAGATTCTTCGTTTGCGGTCAAGCAAATCAGCATGGAAGCCGCGGAACACGTCAACGTCAATTTTGTTGACCGTGTAAGCGTGTTTGAACAGTATATTCCGGTGAACGATACCTTGTGGATGCTTTCAAAGGATAAAATTGTCATCAGATTTAAGTTAACGGATAAAGCGGTTGGTGTTATCGCACGGAAGACATCGTCTTTCAAAGATTATCGGATTAACCGAGATGATATCGACAGTTTCTTTATTGAAAAGGCTGCCATAAGAACGGAACAGTCCGCATTTGACAAGGACACTTCATTCTGGACGCGTAGCCGCCATGAATTGCTCACCAGTAAAGAATCGGGCGTATATGAAATGGTGGATTCCATTATGAATACCCGCGCCTTTAAGACCTGGATAGATATCTTTAATGTAATAGTCAACGGATATTATCCCATAGGTAAAGTAGAAATCGGTCCGATAGCCTCCATCTATAGCAGAAATGGAGTAGACAACAACAGGTTCAGGCTCGGTATCCGCACAACCCATGAATTTTCAAAACTTTTCCGATTTGGCATTTATGCCGCTTACGGATTGGGTTATAAGAAGGACCTTCGGTTTAAATATGGAGCGGAAATGCTTTGGGTCTTATCTAACGACCCCAGACATCTTATTGGCGTCTCCTACGTTCATGATCTGGATCTCTGGGCGCAAAATGAAGCGCAATTGAACGAAGACAACATACTGAACGGGCTCGTTCGGAGAAATATCCCACAAAAATTGAACATGGTTGACGAGGCATCTGTATTCTATGAAAAGGAATGGAAGGTAGGATATTCCAACAAAGTTACACTGCGCCACAAGGTGATAAAGCCGCAGTTTGATTTTTATTATCTGAAATCAGCTTATAATGGAAATTCAGATACCATCAGGGAAATCACGGCAGTTGAGGGTGTTTTCAGGCTGCGCTTTGCCTACCGGGAAAAATTCATTATCGGTCCATTTAATCGGGTGAGCCTCGGCACCAAGTATCCAGAACTCTTGGTTTGGTACACCCTCGGAGTTAAAGGAATTATAGGCAGCGAATATAACTATCATAAGATTGACCTTGCATTATCCGATAACATACCCGTGAGCCCCATCGGTACATTTCATTTCACACTCATTACCGGAAAAACTTTCGGTAAACTTCCTTTCCTGCTGTTGAACAACGCGCAGGGCAACGAATCTTATTTTTACAAGCGACTTGCATTTAACATTATGAATGAAAACGAGTTTGTGGCTGACTTTTATACTTCATTGTTCGTCCGTCATCATTTCGAGGGTTTCTTTCTGAACCGGATACCAGGTATCCGAAAGCTGAAGTGGCGCGAGATCATATTCGCCAACGCCTTTTGGGGTTCCATGTCGGATGAGAACAAATCCAGCAACGATCAGGAGAATCCGGGCAGTTCCAATCAGCAATTCACTGTTCCTTATAAAATGCCTTATGTGGAGGTTGGTTTCGGAATAGAAAACATCTTCAAGGTCTTTGAGGTTAATGTTCTTTGGCGTGTTACGCATCGCGACAATCCCGATGCTGCAAAATGGGGAATCCTCCTTGGCCTTAAGCTTGATTTTTAAACGTACTGATGAAAAAGTTTTTTATTTGCCGGTAAAAGATGGGTAAACCGATCTGTACTATAGTGGGCATGGGAAGTGGCGTAAGTTTTTCCGTTGCAAAGAGATTTGCCAGGGAAGGCTTTGCGATAGCCATGATTGCCCGAGACGCGGAAAAGCTGGAAGGGCATAAGCAGAAACTGAATGAGCTTGGGTTTGTGTCGCATGCTTTTACGGCTGATGCGGCTGATTTTGAAAAGCTTGCAGAAGCATTTAACCAGATCAAAGACCAGCTTGGTGATACGGAGGTGCTCATATATAATGTCTCAATTTACCGGGAAGCAGCACCATCCCAATTAGATC
>CAYOYI010000175.1:0-1374 GCA_964408105.1 uncultured Chitinophagaceae bacterium
TCAGTATTGCTCAACTGGACGCTCTTTGATGGGTTCAGAATGTTTGCAACAAAAAACATTTTGGATGCCAATGAAAACCTTGGAGCTTATTACCTCCGCGCTGCTTCGGAAGAAGCAATGATCTTGCTTGCAGATATTTATTATCAAATTATACAACGCAGCAAATTACTGGAAGTTTACAGACAATCACTTGCAATTTCAAGAGAACGACATGAATTAGCTCTAAAAAGAAAAGACATCGGCAGCGCTTCGCAGCAGGAAGTTTTACAGGCCTTGATTGATATGAATGCAGACAGCGTGCAGGCAATGCGGGAAGAAAACGATATCGCCAATCTTAAAACGGAACTCAACCTTCTGCTCGCGCGTGATGTGGCCGGTGTGATTGAAACGAACAACGAGATTCCACTGGATACAACGTTGTTACTAAATCCAATTTTAGAATCGGCAACTTCAGCAAATATTGATTTATTGATTGCACGGGAAAATATTCGAGTTGCTCAAAACGAACTAAGAGTGTCGAAATCTTTTTTTTATCCCGAAGCAGGTGTGTATGCGGGATACGATTATGCCAAATCAACCAATGATGTCGGTGTGCTTCAATCCAACCGCAGCTACGGGCCAAGTGTTGGCGTATTTGTCCGGTACAATCTATTCAACGGCCTGCGCGATTTTAAGAACATGAAAGTGAGCAGAATTCAGCGGGAAAGCAGCAGGATCAATAGCGACAAGGCGATTGTATCAAACACCGCATTCATATTGCAGGCATACAGAGATTATGAGCTCGCAATCAAGATCATGCGCCTTGAGCGTGAGAATGAAGAAAAAGCAAGCGAGAACGTTCGCATTGCAATAAAGAGATTTGAATTGGGCAACATCAGCTCGGTGGAGTTCCGTGATATTCAGTTGCAAGCGGTTGAGGCTAGAAGCAGGTTGCTTGGTGCAAGCTACGATATTAGAATGAGCGAATTGACCTTGAAAAGATTAGCAGGTGGTTTCCAATTGTAATTGCAAACCGCGCAGAAACAAATTCAGCCCAGTCTAATAAAACTTCTTCCCCGCCTTCGCATAATCATAAAGAATCTGTGCCGGCTTGAATCGCGCAGTCGTCTTAGATGCCAACCCCTCAAGTATTGAGACTGCCTTATCAGCTCCAATCGTGTCTATGTAGCGGAAAGGACCTCCTCGGAATGGAGGAAAGCCTAATCCGAAAATCGCCCCAACATCACCATCAAGCGGAGTGGAGATAATTCCTTCCTGCAAGCAGTACGCAGCTTCGTTGATCATTCCGAATGCGCAACGGTGTTGAATGAATTCTGCATCAAGTTGCTTTCTGCCGGAGCCTCCGAAATAGGAATAGACGTTGTCATCAATCTT
>CAYOYI010000175.1:1474-8298 GCA_964408105.1 uncultured Chitinophagaceae bacterium
AGCATCAGCATTGCCTCATTCATGAAAGGACCGAGAATACGCGAGGTGTAAAAGCCCGGACCGTCTTTTACTACGATAACGGTTTTGCCTTGTCTGACACCAAGTTCATAACAAGTAGCAGTCACCCAATCGGCTGTCTTATCATAGGTAATAATTTCCAATAGGGGCATTTTCGGGACAGGTGAGAAGTAGTGCATACCAATAACAAGTTCAGGCCGCTTTGACTTTTCTGCAATTGATTTTATCGGGAGAGCTGATGTATTGCTTGCGAAAATGCAGTTGTCATTGGTCACTGCTTCTACTTCCGCAAGCACCTTATGCTTTATATTAATATCCTCAAAAACAGCCTCAACAACTATATCCAGCTTATCAAAACCATTGTAGTCAAGTTGATCGCTTACCATTGCCATTTTCTCCTCCAGTTCAACTTTGGTCAGTGCCTTTCTTTTCACCTTTCGGCTGAGATTACTCCAAATAGTTTTCTTGGCTGATGAAAGCGTTTCCTGTTTTATGTCTTTCAATACCACATCAATATCGTCATTGATGCTCACCTCAGCAATTCCCGCTCCCATGAATCCCGCGCCCAGCATACCAAGCCGCTTGATTTCTCGAACCTTATCCTTCATCGGGTTCTTTTTCTTTTCCGTCATTGCGAAGAACACATTGATGAGCTGGCGGCTTTCGTTGGAAAGGATCAACTCCTCGAATTTTTTCACCTCCGCATCGTATCCTGCCTTAGCCCCTTTGCTCATCCCGATCTCAACACATTCGATGATCTTAAATGGCGCAGGATAATTTCCTGCTGTCATCCGTTGAACCATCTTCCGGGCCTGATTGAATACAATAAACTTGAGCGGACCTTCTAGTATCTTATTGATAAAGGTTCTGTTGTCTTTCCGCTGAATAGGTTTCTTCACCAGCTCTAAAGCAAACTTTTTTGCTGCCTCATGCAATCCATCACGATGGATGAGTTTATCCACGAGCCCCATTTTCTTTGCCGGATACGCATAGATGTTTTTCCCGGTGAGCATCATGTCCAGAGCTTTCTGAATTCCGACCAATCGTGGCAGACGTTGTGTTCCGCCTCCACCAGGTAGTAATCCAAGTTTCACTTCGGGTAATGCTAGCGTTGTCTTTCTATCGTCAGTTGCTATTCGAGCATGACAGGCGAGTGCGATTTCCAATCCGGCTCCCAAGCAGCTTCCGTGAATAGCCGCTACCACAGGCTTCTTTGATTTCTCAATCCGGCTTAATCCTTCATGACCTTTCCGGGAGATTGGAGCAAAGTCACCCGGCTTCTGCACCTGTTGAAACATTTCGATGTCTGCCCCGGCAATGAAGTCCTTCTTTTTGCTGATGAGCACAACAGCCTTCACTTCCGAGTCATTCTCAAGCTGCTGGAACACGCTCTCAAACAATCCGACCATTTCAGGTGAAACCTTGTTGATCTTATCGTTCTTTTGGTCAAGCCAAACGGTGGCGACTCCGTTCTCTTTCTCAATGGTTAAATATTCGTTCATAGTTGTTTGTTGATAGTTGTTAGTTAGTGGAAGAGGTAGTATCTTTTTCTTGTAGCAATTGATGAATCCGTTTATTAGAGGGTATTGAAACAGCGCTTCTTCTCATTTGGTTTGTTAGCCCGAATTTTTCTACATCCGGAAATATTCCGGTGCTTACATAAATAGTTTTTACCAAACTTCTTGCTTTCTTCCAGACATAAATCAAGATACTCCATTTGATTTTAGTTTTTAGTTGTTCGTTGATGATTGTTGTATCCATACTTACAACTATCAACCGACAACCATCAACCAACAACTAATTCCATCTCTCCAGAATCATGGCATGACCGTGCGCGCCTGCTGCGCATGCTGCGAGCAATGCATACTTTCCGTTTTCCTTAATCAATCGGTTTGATGCTGTAGTGGCAAGTCTTGCACCGGTAGCTCCAAACGGATGTCCAAGAGAAAGCGAACCTCCCCAAAGATTAAACTTGTCCATATTTACTTTTCCAACCGCCTTATCCCATCCCAGTTTTTCTTTGGAAAATTCCTCGGATGCAAGCGCTTTTATGTTTGAAAGGATTTGTCCTGCAAAGGCTTCGTGAAATTCAATCACGTCCATTTGATCAAGTGTAAGACCTGTTTTCTTCAAAACCTTTGCCGAAGCATAAGCAGGGCCAAGCAACAATTCCTCATATAAATCCTGACCAGAAAAAGCATAATCAACCACACGAGCTTTAGGCTTCAATCCCAACTGTTTTGCTTTTTCTTCCGTCATGATCAAGATAGCTGTTGCCCCATCGGTAAGAAAGGATGAATTCGCTGCAGTGATCGTTCCGTATTCTTTTACAAATGCTGGCCGAAGTGTCTTTGCTTTTTCCAAAGTAGTATCTCCACGAACTCCGTTGTCAAATGTGATCGGTTTAAAATTGGGCGGCAATTCAACGGGAACAATTTCATCTTTCAATATTCCTTGCTCATGCGCTTTTGCCGCCAATTGATGTGAGCGTACGGCAAACTCGTCCTGCTCTTCGCGAGTCACTTTGAATTTGGAAACCAGCAACTCACAATCATAGCCCATGATCCTGTTGGTGATGTATTCTGCAATAGCGGGAGCCTCTGGATAAAAATCCTTTAGCCTGAGGGAAAAAATAAACTTCATGATATCACCAAAACCTTTCAGCTTTTGCGCACTCATCAGTTTTTTCCTCATAGGCTTGTTAAATAGAATCGGAGTATCGGAAACACAATCCACGCCACCCGCAATCACCACTTCTGCCTGCTCCGCGCTGATCTGTTCAATGCCGCTTGCAATGGCACGATTTGCGGAGATGCAGGCAAGGGTAACGGTATGGCAAGGTGTTGATGGATTTATACCGGCTGTAACCGCAGCTTCACGAGCCACATTGCTGGTTTTGACATTGGCAATCACAGTTCCGTAAACAACACTATCTACCTCTTTCGGATCAACTCCGGTTTTATTCAGCAAGCCGCGAATTGCAAATTGTCCGAGCTGATAAGACATCAGGTCCTTATAGTCGGTGCCGGACCTTAAAAACGGAGTGCGGCAACCATCAATGATTACGATGTTTTTATTTGTCATTTGTGAATTATTCTGTGGAAAAAATTGCGATGCAAAAGTACGCAAATGCCCTCTGAAATTGATTAATGTCAAAAAGATTTTTAATGAAAGACAATATTATTGCTACTATGAAAAATGCGGTCAATACTTCTGTTATTGTTGACAATGTGAGGACTGATTACCACCTGAAAATTAACGGCAGCACTACCAGGATCCTGGATGATGGCGTGATCCTGCTGCATCCGGAGTATCCCAACAAATTGTTTAGGGCGGAATATTCCGAAAAGGTGTTGAATATTGGAGACGATAGTTTGGGTTTTTACAAGTTTGCCGACTGGTTGCCGGTCAATCATTTTCTAACCGGCTCCAGCGCACCCGTTACTTACAAAAGCGAGGGCCTGGCAAAAGCTTTGGGCCTCGAAAACCTCTTCATCACGTTCAGCGGCTACTGGCCCGATAGGAATGCCCATATGTTAACCGGCACATTCAAAGAATGTGAGGCATATGCAGTTTGCGGCAGATTGCCGGAAGATTTTAGCGATGTTTTGGTGGTCGCCTCAGCGGGAAATACCGCACGTGCCTTCGCACGCGTTTGTTCTGAAAATAATATCAAGCTGCTGCTGGTGGTTCCTGATGCAAGAAAAGCAAAGCTCTGGTTCAAAGAAGAATTGAATCCTTGCGTCAAGTTGGTGACTATTGGTGGCAATAGCGATTACTATGATGCTATTCGGGTAGCGGATGATGTTTGTAAATTGAACGGATTTATTGCTGAAGGCGGAGCAAAGAACGTTGCAAGGCGCGATGGTATGGGGACAACGGTGCTTTCGGCAATCACTTCAATCGGTGCAATTCCGGATTATTACTTTCAGGCGGTTGGGAGCGGCACAGGAGCCATTGCGGCCTGGGAAGCCAATCTCCGCTTTATTAAGAGCGGGCAATATGGTAATAAGAAAATGAGCCTCCAGGTCGCACAGAACGAGCCTTTCACTCCTATGTATGATGCGTGGAAAGAAGGTTCACGCCAGTTGCTTCCAATGGATGAAAAAGAAGCAAAGCAAAAACTGTCAAAGATATATGCGGATGTGCTGGCAAACAGGAAGCCTCCATACGGATTGGATGGTGGATTGTACGATGCGCTTATTGACAGCAAAGGTGACCTGCACGCCATTTCAAACGAAAAAGCAAAAAGCGCTTCTGAGCTCTTTTTGAAAACCGAAAACATAGATATTGAACCGGCTGCGGCAGTTGCAACGGCTTCGTTGATCAAATGCGTTGAAGATGGCACCGTGAAAAAAGATGCGCTCATCATGCTGAATATTACCGGTGGCGGAATCCAGCTTTTCAAGAAAGATCATTACACCATCAATTTAGAGCCTGCGATGGTGGTTGATATTGACAGTTACGATGAGCACAAAAATGTTGAAGCTATCATTTCACTTTTCGAAGTAAAATAATTATTCCTAGAAATTTATCAGTCCTGCAAGACGCTCAGCATTAACGCGGTTAGAGAATTTTTCCGAAAGCAGTCTTTCTCTCTCCTGAATGATTTCCATGGTAAACTCCACCCCTATCAATTCACGGATTTTCTTTTTCATTTCTTCAGCATTATCCGCAACAATACACAAAGGTTCAAGTCCAGTATTTTTTACCATTTGGGAATTTACGATGCAGTAACGCCCGTTGAACAGCGCATTCAATAGCTTGAGCTTGATACCTGTGGGTTGAAACGTTGGCAACACATTTATGTGTGCTTCGCGAATCATCCTCGTCATTCCCTCATCGTAAGGATTGGGAATAAGCTCGAATCTTCCCTCCTTCTTGTGAACCTCTTTCTCTAACGAAGCAAGCGGTTCTTTTCCAGAAATGCGCAATGGGAAATCAATATCTTCAAACACTTTATTGATGAGATAAAATGCCGCCTGATTGTTTTCGGGAACACTGAGGTTGCCGTGGTATAAAGCATATTTACCTATGCCCGGCTCAGATTTCACTTTGGAGAACGGGTGAAATGCCGGGGCATAATGCACATTCTTAAATTTCTTCTTCAGGTATTCAGCATCGGAAGGAGAAATTGCCAGAATGAGATCTGCATGTGTCAGAATTTCCTCAAACTCTTTCAGCTTGCGCGATTCTGAATACAAATAAAATTTACGGAAGAAATTACGCTCAGCCTTGCCCAGGCTATTGTAATAATCCCATTCGATGTTGTGCATGCGCACGATCTTGAACCGTTTCTTGAGTGCAGGATGATTGAGGTAGAAACAAGTATGCAACCCCTCAAACAAGATCGGGTGCTCATCCTCAATAAGGTTTGAGAGCAAGTCATCACTTTTGCGGGACCCAACAATGTAAGGCACGCTGCTGTAAACCGCCTGGTAAAATTTCCCCCGCGGATAATATCGCACCGAAGCACATACTTTTTCTAATTCGGCAGAGTGCTCCCTGCCGTAATGAAAAGCATGTAAATGAACCTTGATGCCTTGTTCATGCAGGGCACTGATCTTATAAAAAATATCAATGACGCCTCCATAGTCGGGCGGGAAAGGAATATTGAATGAAATGATGTGAAGCTGCTTGTCCAAAACCGGTGCAAAGTTTAAAAATTAATTGCTCAATTAAGTATTTCAAGTGAGTAAACAGACTGTAATAATTAGCGCCTGAAGTATAATGGTACCGTCAATTATGACAGTGTAATAGTGCTCACCTCTTTTTTCTGAAACGCCCATTATGGCGGCAGCGGTTACCACAAATGAAGCTAAAAAACCAAGCAATAATTTCATGCCCACCCAATCCGCTCCTATAACCCATTCTAAAACAATCGTAGCTGCAAATAGCGCCAGGACAAACATGCTGAACACGATTGTTTTCCACACTCCCCATTTAGCGGCAATGGTCTGCGTGCGCAGCTTTTCGGAGTCAATTTGGATATCCTTCACGTCAAATGGAATACAAAGCGCAGAAATAAAAAAGAACCGCTCAAAGAAAAGTAATACAGTTTCGCTCCAGGAAATATCAACTTCAAAATTTATCACCGGCAGCAGCGCTGTTACCCCTGCCCACGCCAAACCGATAATGAAAGGTTTGACCAATCCTAAATCCCGCAACCGGTAGCTCTTGTGTTTAAAGAAAAAAAGAGGCACCGTATAAAAACCGGCAATGGCCACCAAAGGAAGAAGCGCCAGCCGTGTTCTCAAAGGCAGCCCGGCAAGACTGATTGCAATTATCATTACAGAAATCGCCAGCAGGATTAGCGCAAGCTTCTTATTGTTTACATACCAAAGTTGCGTTCTTGACAAATGCTCCATTGCAGTGCTTGAAATTGCCATGATACGGTGGAAATGATACACCATCAAAGTGGAGAAGAAAACAAGCAGACCCAGCGGTTCAACCCTAACGGGTATGTTTAGCAGAATATAGGTCTGATAGGTCGCTGCCAGTGCCGCAAAGGAGATCAGCAGGTTGCTGTCAGCAAAGCTGGTTATTAATTGAAAAGGGACAATGGATAGTTGATAATGCCGGATATTTCCTGGATGTTGAATTTTCAATTATCCATTTTTAATTATCAACTGTTCAGAGGTATTTAAAATTAAACCCTGGCTTCAGCCTTTGCAAGGTCTCATAGATCAGCCGGATCACGTTGTTTACGTCACCTATGTCCACCGCTTCAACCGTGGTGTGCATGTACCGCAAAGCAAGCGAAACCAGGACGGAAGGAATTCCGCCATTTGCGTAGGCACAGGCAT
>CAYOYI010000176.1:0-8283 GCA_964408105.1 uncultured Chitinophagaceae bacterium
AAGCCGTATCAGAAAAACTCGCACAAATCCAGAAAGACAATGCGGTGCTGCTGAACGCAAAGATCACCGCAAAGCTTGTGACCGGTAATGTCAATGAGCAAATTGAAAAATTCGCCAAAGCCCAGAAAGTTGATCTCATTGTGATGGGCACACATGGTATCAAGGGCATAACTGACATCAATAAATACATCCTGGGTTCAACAGCATATCGTCTGGTTCACCTTTCGGAATGTCCGGTGATTACCGTCAGGCAGGCGCAGAAAAAGCCGCAATTCAAAAACATCGTGCTGCCATTAGACACCACGAAAGAAACCACGCAAAAAATAAATTTCGCTATCGCCTTCGCCAAGCTTTTCAATTCCACGATTCACCTGCTTTCGGTATCTACTTTCTTCGAGGAATTCAGATATAACCTGAATGAATTGACTGATCAGTTGAGGGCAGCTGCCGACAAGATCGCCAGGGAGAATATTGATGTGAAAACCAAGATCATCCGGCACGAAGATGTGGCCGATTCTGTAATGGAATACGCTAAAACCGTGAAAGCTGATCTGATCACGATAATGGTGCGGGAAGAAAGGATCAATGATGCGATTCTTGGCTCGCGTGCAAAAAAGATCATCACCAGAAGTAACATTCCGGTGCTGTCGCTAAGGCCTAAATAGCACTTCTTATCTAACCTTCTTCAGCTTCAGGCTATCTGTGCCTTTATTCGTTTTTGTGCGAAGGATATAAATTCCGACCGGAAGTACTCTGATATTAAAAGTGTAAGTGAAATCTGCGATTGAAGCCTGCGACATGAGACGTTTTCCGCTTATATCAAAAAGCTCAACTGTATTGTCCATAGAATTGAAAGGAAAGGTGACAATGACATCATGATTAGGCATGATCTCAAGATTTACCTGGCAATTTTGA
Source organism: uncultured Chitinophagaceae bacterium (assembly GCA_964408105.1). Lineage (GTDB taxonomy): Bacteria > Bacteroidota > Bacteroidia > Chitinophagales > CAIOSU01 > BPHB01. The sequence continues at coordinate 916 of CAYOYI010000176.1, forward strand.
ACACTCACAGTGATCGTATCAACATTGTATTTTCCATCGAAAACAGTTGCCGTGAGGGTGTAAGTGGTTGTTTCTCCCGGAGAAGCGATGGTTGCCAACGTATAAGGATTACTGAGGCCGGTTGATGGCTCCCACCGGTAGAAGTAACCCGGGTTGGACATATCCGGATTCCCGATTTCAACACCATCGCCATTGCAAATCGTTTGATTAGCTCCGGCATCAACTACAATTTGCTTATCAATCGTTTTGCAGGCGGCAACACCGAATGAATCTACAAACCCTTTCTGCAGCAACGCATGAAATATCGGACAATAATGAGCGCCATTGAATAACGCTGTGTCCGCATCGAATAATAAGAGCGCAGCATCTTTCATGCTCATGCCATCACTTAACTGGTAAAGGGTTTTCAACACCAGCATGTCTGTTTTTTGCCTGCCTATCTGCTCCCAAATGAGCATTAATGCATGATTATAAATCTGGCCATTATTGTGGATTGAATATTTCACCATAGTATCAGGAACATCGTAATTGCGGGAAGTAATTGCAGTTCTGCCATACCATCCCCAGCTCTCGCTTTCATTATGGCCATCCCATGTAAACATATCCGCCCACCGGAATTCATCAATGGCACGTGAATAAGAGGTTGCGAAAAAATCTCCTATTCCCTCATCAACAGATTTTCTTTCATGACCATCGTTTTGGTATGGTGAGGCTGCGTGTGAAAGCGCATGACCATACTCATGCACAATGACATCTGAATCTTCTGCATCATCCACCCCACCGGTTCCGAAAGTCAATTGCGGCCCGAAAGCTCCCGGAGTGAAAGCTGAATTATCCTGAGTGCCAGCATGAGGATCAGCAATGACCTGAAAATTTACAAGGGTATCGAAGCCAATTGACTGTACATACGCATTGAACTCTGTGATGTGATACAGTACATTCACATCTTCAAAGCCTGAACGGGCACGAGTGTAATCGAACACGGGAACCGTTGAGACTACCGGAGTCGAGTCAGGAGCGGTGATATCCCATATCAAGACATAGGGATTCTCCAAACGGTATTCACTACCATCAAATGTGACCGAAATTTGAACCTGCTTCCGCTCGGCATTCAGTTCCGGCACATCCGAATCATTCGCATCAATATAGGGTGGACCGTAGAACTTTTGGGCTGAAGTAAGCGGATCTGGAATAAATACCAATCCCGAAGCATTCACAACCGTATCATCGAAGTAAACATTCAAATCACGCCTTAGGAAAAGATTATAATCGTTATCAGCAAGCAGAAGCAGATGCTCGTTGGTTTTTAGATCCCAAAGTTCTATTTCTGCCAAAGCTACCGGTTCATTTTCCAACACCGCAATTACTTTTCTGGTCTTGACGAATTCGTCTTCAAGGGAACGTTGCTTTCTGAAATATGCAGCGATGTTTACCTCATCAATTTCAGCAAAATCAGAAGCCACTTCTCCCCTGCCCCAATTATCGGTGAGCCATGCATTATCGAAAATTGAATTTATGCGGTTCTGACTCAGGTTCACTTTCACATGCGAATTAAAAACAGGCATTCCCGCGAAATGCTGTTCAAAAGTAAGATGCCTGCCACCGCCCGGGCTTGTTTTGTCATAAAGCATTACCGGTGCAGAAAATTCAGATTTAAAGTGAGGATTGTTTTCCTTCAAATAAGAGATTATTGCCTGATGAACATCTTCACCCTCGAGTTGTATTGAAATGAAATGTGATTCGCAAAGTCGCTCGTAATAAGGATCCAACAGCTTCTCAGATACCCCCTTTTTTGAGGGAACCTGTGCCTGCAAGCTTAAGGCAGCCAGTAAACCTATCGCAGCTAATAATCTTGTTTTCACTTAAATGCAAGTAAATACATGTCTGCTAAAATTACCACGAATTAGTTGTCGAATGTTTTAACGAATGTGCGCAAAACATAGTTCACGCACGGGAGGCGCGTTACTGCACCCTTGACCAGTATTCGGTTCTACCCAGCAGGGAAAAACCGATGAAGCCTCTCACTTTTAATTTATCCGGAGCATCAAGTTCCATGAAACAGCTATAGGTCTTGCCGTTTGCAGGGTCATATATCTTGCCATCATTCCATTCATCTTCTCCGTCAAAAACAAAACCTTTTAAAATATCCAGACCTACCACCGGATTTGAGCGCAATCCGGGATCTGGATTATTCTCATCCACACGATACTTTCCGTTTTCAATCGGCTTTTTCAGCCACACTATCCTGCCATGATATTTATTTCCGTTCTTGTAAATTTCTATTCTGCCATTATCCTCCCCCGGAGTTTCCCAAATACCAACTATCTCATCAGCTTTTTGCTGACCGAAAGCCGAAATAAATACTAAGCTAAAGATGCCAAGGAAAAGAATAGTCTTAGCCATTTTGTATTAATTGAAAGCCAAAATAAAATTAAGTAAATAGCCAATCAGCTCCGTTTTCGGTTCATTCATTCCCCAACAAATTTTCGGAACTTTAGGAGATGGGCAAACAGAAAGGCTGGATTTTTAATTTCTTCTGCTTGCTGCCGATCATTGGATTGTGGCTGCAAAATAGAGCCTATGCGCAATGCCCGCAAGCCACAATAACGATTGAAATACAAACCGATTTTTACGGAGAGGAAACAACGTGGCAAGTATTTAATCAAAACACCTTCACAGTTATAGGTTCCGGAGGCCCTTACGCTCCATCAACGATGGGGCTTTATTTTGAGCAGGTTTGTGTTGATTCAGGAGGGTGCTATTTTTTTGTAATCAATGACATAATTGGCGATGGGATGTGCTGTGATTATGGTAATGGTTATTACAAAGTATATTATGACACCGACTCTGTCGGAAGTGGTGGCGCTTTTGCCTCCAGCGAATCAATAATGAATATTGGTGACAACTGTACTCAACTACCGCCCTTAGTGACTAATAACACCACATATACACCCCAGCAGTTAGTCACTGATGTATTGCTCGGCAGTTGTGTAAATGCTTTTAACGTGAGTTACACCGGGGCCGCACAGGCAATCGGATATTTTTCAAGCGGCTCTCCAATTGGGATGGAAGATGGTATCCTTATAACATCCGGAAATACCAATCTCGCACCCGGCCCTAATTCACAGAGTGACGCTTCCGCATCATGGAGCCTGCCGGGAGATACTGATCTGGATTCTGTTGCCGGGTTGGTTCTTCCTTCACGGGATGCAGCTGTGCTGGAGTTTGATTTCGTTTCTTTCAATGATACCGTCACCTTCCGGTATATTTTCGCATCCGAAGAATACCCTGAATATGTATGTGACATCTATAATGATGCGTTTGCTTTTTTGGTGAGTGGAAATGGTTACCTTCCGAATACGAATGTCGCCCTCATACCGGGGACAAATGTACCGGTTGCGATCAATTCGGTTAACAGCGGTTCTCCAGGGCCGTTTGTGCCTCCTGCAGGCTGCACATCGCTTGGCAACTCGGCCTATTACGTTGACAACTCGTTCGGTCAGGTAACGGAATACGATGCGTTCACGGTTCCACTAACCGCAACTATGGTGGTTGTGCCATGCGATACCTATCACATTAAAATGGTAATAGCAGATGTGGGTGATTACATTTATGACTCAGGCGTTTTCTTAGAGGCTGAAAGTTTTTCGGCTGGAAGTGGGGTTAGCCTGATCGCGTCCGATAGCTCCGGATCAAAAGACGTACTGGAAGGATGTGTGGATGGAAGGTTCTATTTTACGAGAAATGACAGTGTAACAATAAACGATCCGCTTGTTATTCACTATACGATTTCCGGTACTGCCATAAACGGGGCCGATTACGCAGCTACTCCGGATAGTGTGGTTATTCCGCCCAACCAGCAATCCGCTTCAATCAGTATAAACACTATAGCGGATGGAGTAAGTGAACCTATTGAAACGATAATTATTACCTATCCTGATGCATGTGCGTGTAACGTATTTAATCGCGACACGCTTTTTATTCATGACAATCAGCCATTGTTTGCGTCCATTTCCGGGCCGGACACCGTTTGCAACGGAGCCCCAGTTACGCTGACTGCTGAAGGCTCAGGAAGTTTATCTGCGCCATACAGTTATCAATGGAGTTCGGGGCAAAATACCTCAATCATTTCCGATACTCCATTGACCACAACTACATATACTGTTACCATTTCTGATGGTTGTGCAGGACAAACAGCAACGGCAACAAAAACTGTTACCGCAGCAACAGTTAACGCAGCCTTTACGGACAATTCTCCCCAGTGCCTTACACAAAACAGTTTTGATCTCACAAATACCGGCAGTTATACCAGCTCGGCAATTTTCCTTTGGGATATGGATGACGGAACCACAATTTCTACAGAAGATGTGAATGATTATTCTTACTCTTCAGCAGGAACTTACAATGTGAAATTGATCATCACCGATCAGGGTTGTGTTGATTCGATAACACAGGCAATCGTTGTGCTGGATACAATCACCACAACCATTAACGCGAGCATTTGCCCTGATAGCTCAATTTTTGCCGGAGGTGCATTTCAAAATACTGCAGGAACTTATTATGATTTCTATACGGGTAGTAATGGTTGTGACAGCACGGTTGTTACTGTGTTGAATGTTCTCGCTTACATAACGGTTAATCAACCGCTCACCATTTGCCAGGGCGATTCGGTTTTTGTTGGTGGGGATTGGCAAAATTCCGCAGGCGCTTATAGTGATACTATTTTTGCTATTACAGGATGCGATACAATCATGGTGACAAACCTTATCATAAGTCCTCCGCCTGTTACCAGCCTTTATCCGACCATCTGTGAGGGTGATTCCTTTTTTGCTGCCGGGGCATGGCAATACACAACCGGTGCGTATTATGACACGCTCAGCGCGACCGATGGATGCGATAGCGTTGTGGCAAATGGCTTAACCGTATTGCGAAACGTAACCACTCTAATTCAGCAAACCCAATGCACCAGCGATACGAGCTTGCTTTTAATTCCCTCGACCGATTGCGTTCTGGATTCGTGCCCGAATTGGATAAACACGAGTTGCGAGCTGGATTCTTCTCTCAATTATCAACTTATTTTTGGAAGCGGTGGTGCAAGCTGGAACCATTACCCTCCATGCGCAGGGAATTGTAACCGGATAAAAAATGTGTACGTGGAAGTTGTTATGGCGGATCAGGAATCATTTCCTCTCGATTTCACGGTAAGGCTAAAGGGCCAGGTAATTGGAAATATATATCAACCCGATGCAAATCTTGATCTCTATCCTCCGCGCCCCCCTTTGTATCCGTTAGGGAATTTGATGGATTTTTACTACAACTCAGGTAATGATTTTTATCTCTCAACCTGGGGTTTTAACAGCAGCTTTTGGAACGGTCAGGACCCTGCCGGTCTTAACTGGTTTGTAAAATTTGAAGAGCTTGGTGGCGATGGGGATTACCTGATCTCCTATAAAGTCATCATTGATTATGAAACCTGCGCAGGCACGGATTCAGCCACAAATGTTTTGTTAGACACGCTGGCTGCATTTAACGGCTGTGACAGCGTGATTTTGACTGAAACCACGTACCTGCCCATTTCACTCGACTCGGACAGTGTCACCATCTGTCAGGGAGATTCTGTTTTCGCTGGCGGTGGCTGGCAAACGGTGGCTGGGACCTACACCGATTCAATGCTCACCTCATTTGGTTGTGACAGTTTGCTTATGACAACTGTCGTTGTAAACAATAGTTATGACTTTACAAATGACATTAGCATCTGCCAGGGTGACTCGCTTTTTGTTGGAGGAGATTGGCAAACATCCGCAGGAAGTTACACTGACTCATTTACCACTGTTAACGGCTGTGATAGCATTGTGGTAACAAACCTTTCTATTGACAGTGCGATAATATCTCAGTTTAGCATTTCGATCTGCCCCGGAGACAGTGCCTTTGCAGGCGGAGCATGGCAAACCACTTCCGGAACTTACAGGGATAGCTTCATAGCATTTAGAGGTTGTGATAGTATTGTAAGTACTTCTCTTACGATTGTCGATACAAGCCTTGTAAATCTTAACATAACTATTTGTCAAGGGGATTCAGTCATGGCTGGAGGAAGCTGGCAAACTGCCTCAGGCGTCTACACCGATATCTTCATCAACACCGGCAATTGTGACAGTACGGTGGTCACAAATGTTTCGGTGATCCCGCCTGTTTCTTCACAAAGAACAATCACTATTTGTGAAGGAGATAGTTTTTTTGCAGGTGGCGGTTATCAAAACGCATCGGGTGTTTATCAGGATACCTTCACTTCTGCCAACGGCTGTGATAGCATCTTAGCTACCAATTTGATTGTGTCTGATACTTTCACAACAATACGATCTATTTTCATTTGTCAGGGAGATTCCGTTTTTCTTGGCGGAGCGTGGCAAACACAACCGGGAACTTTCATTGATTCACTATACTCTGTTTTTAACTGTGATAGCATTATTATCACTAACCTATCGGTTGACAGCGTTATCTCGGTGCAAATTGATGCGGCAATCTGTCCTGGTGATAGTGTTTTTGCGGAGGGCGCGTGGCAAACCGGGGCCGGAACTTATCTGGACTCTTTCACCGCTTCGGGTGGTTGTGACAGCGTAGTGACTACCATTGTCATGATATCGGATACTGATCTTGTAAATCTAAATGTCACAATCTGCTCTGGAGACTCCTTCCTGGTTGGCGGAGCATGGCAAACCAGTTCAGGAACTTATGTTGACTTGTTTAGCAACAGCAGCAGTTGTGACAGCACGGTAGTAACAACATTAACGGTAGCTCCTGTATTCAATTTTCCTGCTTCAATTACAATTTGCGAGGGAGACAGTTTTTTTGCCGGGGGAAATTTTCAAACGACAAGCGGACAATATGCTGATACTTTTCAAACTGTAAATGGCTGCGACAGTATCATCGTAACTGACCTTACCGTTGGTGACACTACGATTTCAATCAACACAGTATCAATTTGCATTGGTGATTCAATTTTAATTAATGGTGCATGGCAAACTCAGCCGGGTACATACGCTGATTCCCTGACAACTACTTTAGGGTGTGACAGCATTATCATCACCAATCTTTCAGTTGACAGCCTCATTCTTATGCAGGCAATCGAATCAATTTGTCCCGGTGACAGCGTTTTTGCAGCCGGAGCATGGCGGAACTCGGCAGGAATCTATTCTGATACTTTTCTGGCTACAGGAGGTTGTGACAGTGTAGTCAGTGTAGAAGTTATAACACTTGATTCAAATCTGGTGAACAGAACCGAAACGATTTGCTCCGGTGATTCAATTTTCCTTGCTGGTAATTGGCAAATTAATCCCGGAGTTTATTCGGACAATTACCTCAACGTAAACA
>CAYOYI010000177.1:0-8269 GCA_964408105.1 uncultured Chitinophagaceae bacterium
TGAAGAATTGCAGCTACATCAAGCTTGGCGCTCAAAACTGCTACCACAAAGACAGCGGAGCATTCACCGGAGAAGTTTCCGTGCCCATGCTCGCCTCGATCGGAATCAACTATGTCATAACCGGACATTCTGAGAGGAGACAATTATTCTACGAAAGTGATGACGTTGTTGCTGAAAAGGTGAAATCAATACTTGCCAACGGTCTGCAACCAATCTTTTGCTGCGGAGAGTCGCTGGATATAAGAGAAAAGAATAAACATTTTGATTTTGTTGGAGAACAGATTACCAGGGCTTTGCTTCCACTCACCAACACTGAAATGAAATCTGTTGTTGTAGCTTATGAACCGATCTGGGCAATCGGAACCGGTGTGAACGCTACTCCCGAGCAAGCCCAGGAAATGCATTCTTTCATACGCAGCTTAATCAAAGAAAAGTTTGGGGACGAAATGGCCCAAGACACAACAATTCTCTATGGAGGTAGCGTTAATGCAGGAAATGCTTCCAATCTTTTCAGCCAGCCCGATGTTGATGGTGGATTGGTTGGTGGTGCGTCTTTAAAAGCCGAAGATTTTGTGAAGATTGTGAGGAGTATCCCCTGAACTCCTTATAAATGACTTACATCGTTGTCGAATTCTCTTCGCTAACACAGAACCAAAAAGAAATCCTCTTTGCGCTGCTTGATTCATGGAATTTTGAAGGCATCGAAGAACTGGATAATTCTCTGAAAGGATATATCCCAAAGAAAATTTTTAACGAACAAATCCTGAAACAAAACTTGCAGGAGTATCCAGCATTAAGCGGAGTCGGTTTTCATTTCAAGACCCTGCCCAATAAGAACTGGAACGAAGCCTGGGAGAAAAGCTATGAGCCAATACTGATTAATGATAAAGTTTGCATCCGTGCTTCGTTTCACCAAGACTTAAAAGAGTATCCTTATGATATTCTCATTGACCCGAAAATGTCGTTCGGCACCGGACATCATGAGACAACGCAACTCATGATCGAAATGATGCTCGAAATAAATTTCACGGGTAAAGATGTTTTGGATTTCGGCAGCGGCACCGGCATTCTTTCAATTCTGGCACATAAAATGGGTGCTAAAAACGTTGTTGCAGTTGACTTTGATGAATGGGCTTACAATAATATTGCGGAAAATATCTTAAAGAATGAGGTGAAACATGTCGAAGCTGTTCTTGGAGATGCATCAGCAATTCCCAAAAATCAGTTTGAGGTCATCCTCGCCAATGTGAACAAAAACGTTATAATTCAACAAATGGAAATATTAGCTTGCAGGCTTGCTGAAAATGGCGTGATTGTGTTTAGCGGTTTGCTGAGAGAAGATGAGCAGGACATAGTTAAAGCTGCGGCAAACATCGGGTTAATATTGCAGCAACAGAAAACCAAAAATGAATGGATTTGCCTAAACTTCGGGAGATAATAATGCGTTCAAGTTCCCTCCTGTTTTTCGCCTTCCTGCTTTCATTCGCACTGCCGAACGTGAAAGCTCAAACTATGACCTCGTTCTCCAGCGAGCCTGACAAGTTTGTAAAGGAGGTGGTTGACCTGATGAAAGCTACGAAGAGAGAAGATTGCTCGGCCACTGCCGATGCCTTTGCAGCAAATCATAAGTCTGGAAGTCTGGCTTCAAAACTGCCAAGCATCATGGAAACGGCCAATATCATGATCGGCAGGAACATGCGCGCCTATCCTCATTTCAATACTTATCTCACCGCAGTAAATAATTATGTCACATCCCAAAAGCCTGACGATCTTTTTCAGAAATGGTCAGGCATTCTGAATAAAGTAACGAATGCCCAGCGAAGAGGCGAAACCAAAGACTTTATGGCTTACGTCAATTTTTTTGACGGTCTCGTGTCGCAGGGAGCGCTTTATCTCAGCAGTTCAAAAAACTGGTACGCCAAAGCGGATAATTTCACTTTGCAATTTGATAGCGTTCCTAAAGCAAGTTTCTCATCTGTTGATCTTGTTGCTTCCGGCTCCTCGGACACTATAACGATCAAGGGTAGCTCCGGAGTTTTTCATCCTATCGAATCAAAATGGTATGGTAACAAAGGAAAAATTGATTGGGCTCGCGCAGGCTTTGACCCCGGCCAGGTATATGCTGACGTTGGCAACTATGCGATTGATATTACCCGCTCTGAATTCAGGATCGACACAGTTACTTTTTATCACAAAGAATATTTTGACTTTGCTCTGCAGGGTAGTCTTACCGATAAACTCACTTCACAGAAAAACGAGATCAGCTATCCGCGCTTTGAATCATTCCGAAAAGACCTTGCAATCAAAGACCTGACGCCAAATGTAAAATTTGTGGGCGGCTTTGCCCTGTATGGAAATAAAGTGATTGGAACGGGAGATGATTACGACAAGGCTACACTCGTATTTCATAATGACAAAAATGAGAAAGTGCTGGTGGCCAAATCCAAACAGATTCTGCTCAGGAAAACCGAAAGCCTTTCTGCTGACCGCGCTGAGATCTCACTTTACATGGGGAAAGATTCCATATATCATCCGGGGTTGAACATGATTTACAAGATCAAGCTCAAGGAGGTTGATTTATATCGCGGCAGTGAAGGAATTGCCGCCACCCCTTTTTATGATTCCTACCACCAACTTGAAATAAAAACCGATGCCATAGTCTGGAAGATCAATGAGCCATTTATCAATATCAAAATGATGAGCGGAGCGGGAATGGCAGCGGCAGTATTCACTTCCAATAATTTCTTCCGCTACGGTGAATTGCAAAAATTCCAGGGCGTGATGGATTTCAATCCAATTTCTACCGTTTTCACGTATTCCAAAGTGAATCAGACACGCGAAATTCTTGCAGAAGATTTAGCTAAAAAAATGAACCCTGGTTATTCAGAGGCTACCATAAAAGGGTTGCTTTATAAAATGGTGGAAGAAGGATTTATATTTTATAATGAAGACCGAGGACTTGTCACCGTTAGAGATAAAGTATTTAACTATATCGCAGCCAATCGTGAAAAAGATCCCATTGATTATGACGTTATACAAATTCAGTCTTTCAGCCAGAAGATGAATGGCATGATGTCCTTTGATGACAGGAACATTGATCTCATTGGAGTGAAAGAAGTGCTGCTGAGCGATTCACAAAACGTTTTCATATATCCAGACAGCCAGGCAATCAATATGCAAGAGAATAAGGACATGGGCTTTTCGGGAAAAGTTTCGGCCGGACGTATTGATTTCAAAGGCTCGGGGTTTCATTTTGATTATGACACGTTCATGATTGATCTCACAAATCTTGCGGCTGCGTTGATCTGGGTGCCTTCGGGAAGGCTTGACAAATACGGGAATGAAATTCTCGTACCGATGACTTCGCAGATCGAAGGACTCACCGGCTATTTGAATATTGACAAACCCGACAATAAATCCGGCAGGAAGAATTACGCTAACTATCCAATTTTTACCAACCTCGAAAAATCATTCGTGTATTATGATGACTCGCTGATATTTGGCGGCACCTATGTGCGTGACAGATTTTATTTCCACCTCGATCCATTTGTGTTCGACAGCCTCGACAATTTCAATCCATACCTTTCTGATTTTAAAGGCGAGTTTTTATCTGCGGATATTTTCCCAAGTTTTCCCGAGAATTTGAAGATCCAGGAAGATCTCTCATTCGGATTCAAAAGAACAACTCCGGAAAAAGGATACGCCCTCTACAAAGACAAGGCGACTTACAATGATTCTATTTTTCTAAGCAATCAGGGGCTGCGGGGCAAGGGAAAGATCAAATACCTTTTCAACAAGATCGAATCGGACAGTATTATTTTCTTCCCCGATTCGATGGACGCTTTTGCGCAAAGCTTTCTAATGGAAAAAACCACTTATGAAAACGTAACCTTCCCCTATGTGAAAGGAACCAACAACGAGATTCACTGGCTACCTTACGAGGACAGCATGCAGATCAATATGACCGATCAGCCTTTCGTGATGTATGATTCGGCAACGCTCAAGGGTAATTTGCTTTTCACTAAGAAGGGCCTGAAAGGAAATGGCGACTTTGAATTTCGTGAGGCAGCGCTTGCTTCAAATCTTTTCAACTTTCAATCCGAGTCTCTCGATTCTGATACGCTCAGCCTTGTGATCAAATCTATCGCTGAAGACAAGGTGACCTTCAATACTCCCAATGTTCGCGGACGAGTGGATTTTGTAAAACGTGAAGGAGAGTTCAAATCGAACGTTGAGAACATACCTACTGAGTTTTCAAATAACCAATACCGGACATCCATCAACGAGTTCTTCTGGGATATGGATGGAAACTTCCTGGATTTTAAGGCTCCACCTGGAAGTGATGGAGTGTATTTCATCTCCACACGTCCCGACCAAGATTCACTTAAGTTTCTCGGCAAGCGTGCATTATTTGATATGTCCACTTCTATTATCAAAGTGGATAGTGTGCCTGAAGTGCTCGTGGCTGATGCAAGGATAATTCCAGATAAAAAGAAAGTCACCATCATGCCTGGCGGATTGCTTGATTCGCTGAAAAATGCCGAAGTGGTTTTTGATACTGCCACGGGAAAAACAAAAGTTTACAACGCATCTGTTACAATTCAAAGCAAAAACAAATTCATAGGTAACGGCATCATGGATTACCAAATCAGCACGCTTAAGCCATACCCAATCATAATCCATGACATGGGCGTGAAGGAAGTGAAGGAAAGAAAGAAAACACTTTACTACACTTATGCAAATGGCCTCCTGGAAGAAGCTGAAAAATTTCTGTTACACCCGAAAATTGAATTCCGGGGCAACGTAAACCTCTCGGAAGAACGCAAACTACCTTACTTTACTGGCTTCGGACAGCTTGATCTTGAGAATAAAAACATTCCAACAAGCTGGTTCAAAATCGCAGATGAGGTAAACACCGACACGTTCTTCCTGCACTTTGACCATCCGCTTGGCGAAGATAGCTCACGCATGTTTACCGGAATTTTTTACAGCCCCTACGATTCACTCACCACTATGTATTCATCAGTTATGAATCCGTTGCGCTCCAATAAAGACTTGAGGATTCTCGACACAAAAGGCATCCTTGAGTATGATGAGAAAAACAAGGTTTATTATTTCGGTGATGAAAACAAGATCAACAATGATGCACTGATAGGTAATGTGTTGCGGTACGAAGAAAAGAAAAACATCATCTGGGCAGAAGGGAAGATTGATATGAATCTCGTTCTGGAACCGATTAAGATAAAATCGGCTGGTTCGGTACTCCATGAGCTGGATTCAAACAAGTTCACCTTCAATACTTTCCTTGCATTCGGCATCCCGATGCAAAAAGACATTCTCGCTTTCTTCGGTACCGACCTTATCAACTTCACACTCGACAGGCCTAATATGGATTACACCGCGCCCGCGTTTGAAAAAGCGTTTGCTGAAATGGTGGATGAAAAGAAAGCTGACAAAGCCGTGGAAGAACTGCGAAAAGCAGGACAATTCATCAAGCCTAAAGATCTGAGCGACTTCAATCTGCTGCTCGGAAATGTGAAACTCATCTATGAACCTTACTATCAAACATACCGTTCGGAAGGTCCGATCGGTGTATCATTTATTGGCGAAGCGGGTGTACACAAGCACGTGAACGGATATGTTGAGCTTGGCTATAGGAAGAACCATGACTTCTTCAATATTTATTTCGAATCCTCGGCCGACAATTGGTATTTTATCAGTTTTAGTAATAATGTGCTGCAGTTGCTTTCCTCCAATAAGGATTTCAATATGTTGCTGGCAGCTATTGTACCTCAAAACCGAAAAGAGGAATTGGCCCAGGAAGAATTCTATCTCTATACGGCAACTACTTACAAGAAAATGCAGGATTTCCTTTATCGCATGAAGCTGATCGCCCAGGGAATAAGAGTTGAAGAACAGCCCGTGACAGAAGAGGAAGATTTTCAATTAGAATTAGAACAGATCAAAAAGGAGTTGCTGAAAATTCAGGAAGATACTTTGAAGCCACAGGAAACTGCACCGCCTCAAACCGGCAAAAAAGCAAAACAGCAGGAAGATATTGGATTTATCCAGGAAGAAACAATTCCTCAGGAGCAGCCTGACTACGCACCGGTTCGGATTGAGGATTTCCTGAAAGGTGATGAGCAGCAGGAAGAGCGGCCTCAGGAAGAACAGGAGAGCAAAAAAGATAAAAAATCAAAGAAGAGTAAAGACAAATCAGAGGAACCTCCTGCACAGGAAAAAGATGATCCTTACGCTGAGGATGAGGAAGCGGCTCCTGTTGAAGAACCGAAGGAGGATAAAAAATCGAAGAAGGACAAAGAGGCGGAAACATCTCCCGCTGAACAACCCATGCAACAACCCGAACCCGTGCAGGAAACAACACCCCCGGTTGAGGAACCGCAAGCTGAACCTGTTGAGCAAAAGCCTGATAAAAAATCTAAAAAAGCGAAAGAGATAGTTGAGGAAACTCCCCCTCCCGCAGAGGAACAGCCGGCACAGCAGGAAGACGATCCTTACGCTGATGACCAAGAAGCCGCTCCGATAGAATCAAAACCGGAAAAGAAAAAGAAAACCAAAGTAGAACCTCAGGATCAAACTGAGCAAAAAACCGAACCTGACCAGAACGCTCCTGCGGAAGAACCTGCTCTGGAAAACGCGGATGATGTACCAAGTGATTTCGAGCAAATTACCGGTGAGGAGGATAAGAAGAAGAAAAAGAAGAAGGAATAAATTTATATCTCCCCTTTCTTAAACTTCTCCCTTATTCTAGCAGCCTTTTTTGATTGGAATAGCCGCGTGAATTCATTGATCTCCTCAAGCCACCGCAGTTTGTCTTCAGTAGATAGTTTTCTGTAAGCGTCTATTTTTTCCTGCTCGAGATGATAGGCAAAACCCTTTGACTGTTTTTTCTTTTTCACGCTCAGATTTTTTTCAGGTTTTCAATGTCGCTCAGGTCCTGAGCACGCCCGCTGAACTGTTTCATCACGATCAAATCTTTCAGGTTCACAAAATAAATTTTCATTCCCTGAGCTTCCGATGTTCTTTTCCTTTTAAAAGCTTCATCAAAATCAAGCGGATGAACGAGCAGGATATCCAAATGACGATATTCTGCTGAAGGTTGAAAAAAACCAAATGATTTCAGGTTTTTGGCTGTAACCCAGTCATCTATTTTCCCTTTGTCAAGCAGGTCTTCGGCTTTCACTCCTGTAATCGAGGCACATATCCGAGCGCTGATGCTGCCCTCATTATTTTTCGAACATTAATTTCATCAAATGAAATGATAATGTCTATGTCATTAGTTACGCGCGGAACACCATGTAGGTTTACGGCTAATCCTCCAACGACCAGATACTTGACTTTCTCCTCGTAAAACGTCTTTAAAACATCGAAATAAAACATGCTCATGCCGGGTAAATTTAGCGGAAACAGGGATATTGCAATTCTTCTTCCATTTAGAGGAACCAAATCCCTGACTCCCTGTCCCACAGGAGAGGGGTGAGGTGAGGCCCCCAAAAAAAGGGGCGTCCTCACGAACGCCCCTTTCCCCAACTATGCCCCGAAGGGTTTACAGTTTGAATTTTATCGGCAAGGTCATTTTCACTTTCACCGGTTTGCCTCGCTGTTTTCCGGGCGTCCACTTGGGCATGGATTTTACCACACGCAGCGCTTCGGCATCAAGCTCTTTGGAAACTCCCTTTTCAACTTTTGCTTCTGTGACGTTGCCCATTTCGTCAATGATAAAGCTTACATACACCGTGCCTTCTATCTTCTTATCCTTAGCAGCTTTCGGGTATTGAATACTATTCAACAAAAATTCCGTCATAGCTGTTTGGCCGCCTGCAAACTCAGGCATCTGATCAACAGATGTAAATACACCTTCTTCCTGAAGCTCGTTGCTTTCTTCTGCCTTTTCGTCCTCGACCACCTTCACTTTTGATCGCGTAGCCTGTGTAGTGATCTCATAGTTCTGAATTTTCATTGGAGCATACGCCCCAGTTGTGTTCATGTAAGAACCGGTTGAACCTCCAACTGCATAATCCGAAACGCCTTCAGGTAGCGGCAGTGGTTGCTTCACGGCTACAACTTTCCCATCTCCCCTAACCACCGAATCAATCGCAACAAATGAGGTGTAGGCTGTGAGCAGATTGTAATCCAATCCAAGCTTTGTGACCTCCTTCATCAAATTTTCATCCCTGCCGAGGTGGTTGTAATCATCAAGCATCATGATACGGTGGCGAGCCCATAAATACTGAAGAGCGGAAATATC
>CAYOYI010000178.1:0-8231 GCA_964408105.1 uncultured Chitinophagaceae bacterium
AAGCCCTTCAAAATTACCCATGAACATAAAAGTTGGAGATAAGCTGCCATCCTTCAGCGACCTTAGTTTTCTGAACCCGATAACTACAGAAACAAGGGCTAAATACATTCAGATAGAGGAAGATTACATGGTAACTTATTCGTTGAAAGCATTGGAAACATTATCGTTTTCATCCAACACCATCCATCACATGTTTGCCGAAGTAACCGGTGAGGAAGAAATGATCATCAGCGGAACAAAGTATACAGCATACATTATTGAATCAGAAAAATGGCACAAAGGAAAAATGGATGTATCGGTTGTTACGGCTTACAGGGACGTAAATGAAGCCTATAAAAAAGGAATTGAAAAGATGATAACGAAATCGGATAAAATGATGGTAAAAAAGGGTGTTACCAATGAATTAGGTTATATGGTAAGTTATCTGAAAGAATGGTTTGTGCCTGCCCTGGGTATTGTAAAAACTGAAAGCTATGATAATCTTGGAGGCATTGCAGGAGGTAGTATTACATCAGCGATTGAATAAATCATGCCGGACAACACTGCCCCCCACCCCTCGTCCTCGTCTCCAGACTAAGATGTGAGAGCAGTGAATAAGAAACTCCCGGTACATTCATCCTCGATACAAATATGGACGAGTTAAGGCACCAAAGCAGGTAGTATTTTTTACTATATTGTCACTAAATCAATCAGGATGTCAACAGCCGAACTCAAAAAGAAACTGATAAGCAGGATAAAAGATACCGATGACAAAGCGGTACTCAGGGAAGTGGAGCGCATACTCGGCAGTGACACTAAAAAGAGCAAGCTTTACAAGCTGAGCGATGAGCAGGTGAGAGCCGTGCAGGAAGCCCGCGAGGAAATAAAACGTGGAAAATTTCTGACCAACGAAGAAGTGGATAAAGAAATTGACCAATGGTTAAGCGGGGATTGCTTCGCTCGTCCCTCGCTCGCAATGACGACTTAAAAAGACAAGCACCACCACATAAGTTGTCCAAGTGTTCCGCAGGGCACCTGGAACTATAGATGCTGGCGCATCCCAGTTCCCCTTTAGGTTTTCTTAAAAACACTATATTGCTTCCAATTCAAGGAAGAAATGAGAACCAGGCAGAAAACCGGAAGAAAGCGCGACAGGCTGCTAAAGGAGATGAAAAATATTCCTGATGATTACCTTGATGAAATCTATGCTTACCTGAATTACCTGAAGTTCCGCGCTGCCGAAGATAAAATACAGACTGATCTTGCGAGCCAGTCATCGCTTGCTAAAGACTGGCAAAGGCCAGAAGAAGATGAAGCATGGAAAAATTTGTAAAGGGCGAGATCGTCATACTGCCTTTCCCCTTCTCCGACCTGAGCGGAGCGAAAAAGCGACCTGCCTTTGTGCTTGCCGATCTTGAAGGCGATGACATCATCCTTTGCCAGATCACCAGTCAGTTGGTGAAAGATAACCACGCAGTTACCATAAAGAACAGTGATTTTAAAAGCGGAGAATTGGTGATGGAAAGCAACATCCGGCCTAACAGGATTTTCACTGCTGATAAGAAAATTATTATTCGCAAGGCCGGGTTTCTGAAAGAGCAAAAGACGAAAGAGGTTGTCGGCAGGGTGGTGAACATTATCACCGGAAAGTAAGATTCCTAAATCCGGATGAACTCCTGCCGTGAGCGCTACAAGACAATGTGATAAAGAAACGTGAACTGTACGCGCCAAACAATTTCAGATTTTTTGATTGACGATTTACGATTTGAAATCAATGAGGGGAATCCCGTTTGCACGGGAATGACGATGTTGGGTTTAAATGATGTTATTTTTGGGCGCTCGCTATGGACAACTTCGCTATTCCGGCAGGGGAGATCAAGGGAAATATTTTCGACTGGCATTTGCTGAAGAAGATCGTGCGGCTGGCTGCGCCCTTCAAAAAGCAGTTCATCGCTGCCACAGCGCTGGCGCTGTTCCTTGCCGCGCTGGCGCCCATACGCCCGTGGCTCATCAAGCTCACGGTGGATGATTACATCCTGAATTACAACTACAACGGGCTGATGATGATGAGCCTGCTGCTGCTGTCGCAGCTGCTGGTGGAGAGCGGGGCGCAATATTATTTCAGCTATCTCACGAGCTGGCTCGGGCAGTCGGTGATCAAGAACCTGCGTGTGCGCGTGTTCAGCCACGTGACGAGCCTGCGCCTGCAATACTTTGACCGCACTCCCATCGGCACCGCCACCACGCGCACCATCAATGATGTGGAGGCCATTAATGATATCTTCTCCGAAGGGCTCATCACCATCATTGCGGACCTGCTCACCATCTTCGCCATCATCGCGTTCATGCTCGCTGAAGACTGGCGGCTCACATTAGTGAGCCTGTCAACCTTCCCGGTGCTGCTCTACGCGACCTACATTTTCAAAGAGCGCATCAAGTCGTCATTCACGAAAGTGCGCAACCAGGTGGCACGGCTGAATGCTTTCCTGCAGGAGCACATCACCGGCATGCGCGTGATACAGATTTTCACTGCCGAGAAAATTGAGATGGAAAAGTTCCGCAAGATCAATGCGGAGCACAGGGATGCGAACATCGAATCCATCTGGTATTTCTCGATCTTCTTCCCGCTGGTGGAAGTGGTGCTGGCGAGCGCCCTGGGGCTGATGGTGTGGTACGGGGCGGTGCGCGTGATGCAGGCGCAGGGGCTTTACGGAAATGAAGGCCCGACCATCGGCACTCTGGTGTCGTTCATCTTTTATCTGAACATGCTCTTCCGCCCGCTGCGGATACTTGCGGATAAATTCAACACGTTGCAAATGGGAATGGTGGCGGCAGAGAGGGTGTTCACGCTCATCGAGCGTAAGGACCGTATCGAGAACACCGGAACGGTGAGCGCTGAAAACCTGAAGGGTGAGATCGCATTTAAGAATGTGTGGTTTGCATATGTTGATGAGGTATTTGTTTTGAAAGACCTGAGCTTCTCGCTTGAAACGGGAAAGACGCTCGCCATTGTTGGAGCAACAGGCTCGGGAAAAACTTCCATCATCAACACGCTGAATCGCTTCTATGAGATCAACCGTGGCTCCATCTGTGTTGACGGCACGGACATTCGCGAGTATGATGTTTACGCGCTGCGCTCAAAGATCGGGATGGTGCTGCAGGATGTGTTTTTGTTTTCGGGCTCCATCATGGAAAACATCACGCTGCGCAATGACCACATCAGCCGCGAAAAAGCCATCGAAGCTGCGAAGCTGGTGGGAGCGCATGACTTCATCATGAAGCTGCCGGGACAATATGATTACAACGTGATGGAGCGTGGCGCGACATTATCAATGGGGCAACGGCAGCTGATATCATTCATCCGCGCATTGGTGTTCGACCCGAAGATCCTGATACTGGACGAAGCCACTTCATCAATCGATACGGAAAGCGAGCTGCTGATTCAACACGCGATTGAAACTCTGGTGAAAGGACGAACCTCCATCATCATCGCACACCGCCTGTCAACCATTCAAAAGGCAGACATTATAATGGTGCTCGACAAGGGAGAAATAAAGGAAATGGGAAAGCACGAGGAGCTGTTGCAAAAAGGCGGCTACTACAAGCACCTTTATGACATGCAGTTTAAGGAGCCTCACCCCCGCCCCCTCTCCTAAAGGAGAGGGTTGTCCTGGCTTTATTGTCAATTACCGACAAACACACTCCAAAGATTTGTTCAACACTCAGAATTGTCCGGGCACAAGAATGCTTAGCAATACCGATGCTTTTCTCTTCAATGATTTGAAGTTCGGACACCACTCTCTACAGGAGAGGGGGCGGGGGTGAGGCTTTCAGCGCCTTTCAGTGGCACCGGTGTAGATCTGACGCGGGCGGCCGATAGGCTGCTTTTGGTCAACCATCTCTTTCCACTGCGCGATCCAACCCGGCAATCTTCCCAGAGCAAACATCACGGTGAAAAGCTGAACAGGAAATCCGATCGCACGGTAAATAATGCCTGAGTAAAAATCAACGTTCGGGTAAAGCTTTCTCTCAATGAAATACTGATCCGCGAGCGCGACTTCTTCAAGCCCCTTTGCAATTTCAAGGATCGGGTCTTTTATACCGAGCTTGTTGAGCACGTTGTCGCATGCTTTCTTGATTATCCTCGCGCGAGGATCGAAGTTCTTGTAAACGCGGTGGCCAAATCCCATCAGGCGAAACGGGTCATTCTTGTCTTTTGCCTTGTCCATCCACTTCTTCACGTTTCCGCCATCGTCTTTTATTCTTTCAAGCATCTCAATCACCTCCTGGTTTGCACCACCATGAAGCGGACCCCACAGCGCAGCAACTCCCGCTGCAACTGCCGCATAAAGATTCGCCTGTGATGAGCCAACAATTCTAACGGTAGATGTCGAGCAGTTCTGCTCATGGTCAGCATGAAGGATGAGCAGCTTATCCAGTGCATCAACAATAACGGGATCGGTTTCATACGGCTCGGTAACATTTCCGAAAGTCATGTAAAGGAAGTTGGAAATATAGTCGAGGCTATTGTTCGGATACATCGTAGGATGTCCGGTTGATTTCTTATGGATCATCGCCACGATGGTCGGCATCTTCGCGAGGAGCCTAACCATTGTGAGCATTTTCTTTTCTTCCGAACGATTCGGGTTCAGCGATTCAGGATAGAAAGATGAAAGCGAAGAGATCAGCGCCATCAACTGGCCCATCGGGTGGGAGTTGGTTGGATAGGCGTCAAAGATTTCCTTGATGTCTTCATGCACCAGCGTGTGGCGCTTTATTGTGTTCGAGAAAGTTTCTGATTGCTCTTTGGATGGCTTCTCTCCGAAAATCAACAAGTAAGCAACATCCAAAAAAGTAGATTTCTCTGCCAGCTCTTCAATGGGGTATCCGCGATAACGCAAGATGCCTTCTTCACCGTCAAGGAAAGTAATTGCGCTGGTTGTAGCCCCGGTATTCTTGTATCCGATATCAAGCGTCACATACCCGGTGGTGTCACGCAACTTCGAAATATCAATTGCTTTTTCATTCTCCGATCCTGTTACAACAGGCAACTCATAAGTTTTGCCATCTAATTGTACGGTGGCTTTTTCAGTACCGGTTTTATTCGCTTCTTTGACGGTTGCAGATACGTTTTCGGGCATAATTCAATGTTGGTTTTGCTTTGTTACAAAGCTACGTGTTGTGATGTAAAATTTTTATCTGAACGCAATATTCCGTTGGATAAACGCAGAAAAATAGCAATTCAGACCCTAATGGTA
Source organism: uncultured Chitinophagaceae bacterium (assembly GCA_964408105.1). Classification (GTDB taxonomy): domain Bacteria; phylum Bacteroidota; class Bacteroidia; order Chitinophagales; family CAIOSU01; genus BPHB01. The sequence goes on from CAYOYI010000178.1 coordinate 5,238, forward strand.
TTGATTTGCGTCAATTAAATGATTGAAACTTGAAGGGTTGCTATTTGCAGACTTCCTTTTGTTGTTCAGCTGCTTTAGTATTTCCCAATTCAGCGGCCTTTTTCATGTCTTCACAGGCTTTGGAATTGTTGCCGGACTTTTGATAAGCTTTCGCCCGGTTGAAATAATGATCACCATCTTTTGAATTAAGCTCAATTGCTTTTGACAAATCTTTAATGGCCTCATCGGTTTTGTCTAATTCATTTTTTATAAATCCGCGATTACCATAGGCCAATTCGAAATCAGCAGACAGCTTTATAGCCTGATCAAGGTCCGTTATGGCGCCTTCCTTTATACCGGAAAGATATTTTCCTACCGCTAAGTTGTACCAGGCATTATGATCTTTGGGCAACAGCTGGGTTACAACCTTTAGATCTTCAATCGCTTTAGCATACTCTTTATTTTTAAAACTTATCAAAGCCCTGTTGTAATGAGCTTCAGGATAGTAGGAAGAAATATCGATAGACTTATTTATATCGCTCAGGGCTCCAGCGTAGTCCTGCAGCATGTATTTGCATGCACCCCTGTCATTCCATGAAGCTTGATGCTCGGGATATTTTTCTATTGCCTCCGAAAAAAGAGCGGCTAATTTTTCATAGTCCTGATAATCGGTTTTTGCAAGCGAACCCCTTACATCATCAATCGGGCCTTTTAACTGCGCATTTACAAAAAAGAATCCTGTACTTAAGATTAAGAATAACGACAATTTCATTTTTAACGGGTTTTTAGGTTGACAAATTAACACATCAATTACAATGTTGTTTAAGCATTTCTTTTGACTCAGGACTGCCTAAGGAAGCAGCTTTCCTCCATGCTTCGCAGGCTTCAGATTTTTTATTCAACATGTCTTTGGCCAATCCGATGCTGTAAATCACTTCCGGAGAATCGGGCGTTAACTCCAGTGCCTTATTATAAAACTCCAGTGCTGCGATTGCATCTTTCTTATCCAATCGCTCATCCCCCTTTCGCAAATAGGCGCTCGCTGTAACATTCACAGAAAGCTGATGACTTTTACAATTGTCGCTCATTTTTTGAGTGGCTTCAAAATAACCAAGACGATACGCCTTGTCCCAGTCTTCGCAAGCGCCCACCACATCACCCAACTTCAATTTTGACTCCGCGCGGTACCAAAAGGCAAGAGCGCTATTGGAATAAAGATCTAATGACAGATTGAAATCACTGACAGCACCCTGCCAGTTGCCCGTCATGTATTTAGTGTAACCACGCAGGTAATATGCTTTGTGGTGTTTGGGATTCAACTCAACTACTTTGGTAAAGTCGTTGATCGCGTTGATGTACTTTTTTTGTTCATTGTAAATCCTCCCGCGCTCATACCAAGCGGTTTCATTTCCAGGATCGCGATTCAAAATATTGGTAATGTCAGTCAACGCTCCGCTGACGTCACCGTCATAGTATTTTCTTTTTGCCTCTTGAAGCATGTCGGCCTGCGCAACCACAACCTGGATGTTGAATAGAAAAAAAATAACAGGAATAGATTTGGCAAATGCAATCACTTGCAATGTTTTTCAAGCAGATAATCCAAGCCGGCAACTCCCATCTCTTTTGCTTTATTCAAATCAGCGCATCCACCTCTTACATCGCCCATATCAATTTTACTTCTTCCGCGCTCGGCATAAGCTTTCCCATCATCAGGGTTTGTTTTTATCTGCTTGTTTAGATCATCAACTATGGAACGAAGGGCCGGCTTGTCAACGGTGATACTTCCGGGATCCATGTTGATATTCGGGTCAGGTCCGGCTATAGAATCTGCCGGTTGTGGAACGGGAAGTACTGAAGATGTATCTGCTGGCGCAGGCGTTGCTTCCTCCTGCTGCGAGACTTTCGATTCAGTTTTGGCCGGAACTCCTTTTTTGCTGCACCCTGAAACTAAAAGTATCAGCATCATGTAAAAGCTAAAATTCCAAAATGCTTTATTCATTATCATGTTATTTGTAACGAATTTACAGACTTGATCCTAATTCTTGATTCCAAAGTTTTTGCCCGCAGGAAAATTTGCGTGACAAGACAAGGCCTGTTTCCATTTTCAATTTTCTTTTTCCCACTTGATCTTTTGTGAGTTACATTTTTTTTGCAAGTAGAATTTAATGTACACGTTATTAACAAACTGTAGAAAACTAAACCTTCTCAAAACTTCTTCCGTATAAAAAAGTGATTTAACTTTCAAGTGCGTTCTTATTTTTTAATTAAAAATTGTAAACATGCCAGTAAAAAAAGCAAAAAAGGCAAAGAAAGCCGTGAAGAAAAAGGTTGCTAAGAAATCGGCTGCTACCAAGAAGTCGAAGAAGAAACCTGCGGCTAAGAAAAAGCCTGCAGCTAAGAAGAAAGCTGCCAAGAAAAAGAAGAAGTAATTTTTCCGATTCTTGAAAAGAAAAGCCCTCCAAGAAATTTTGGAGGGCTTTTTCATTTTGATTCAAGTCAATAATTTTCTAACTCACCGGAAGAATCGAAAGCATTGCTTTGTAAGCATTAGCAATTCCTTCCTCAAGTGAAATAGAACTTTTCCATCCAAGCTCATTGAGCTTTGTGGCATCAAGCAATTTTTGCGGTGTGCCATCAGGCTTACCAGTGTCATAAACAAAACCACCGCCATATCCGATGATTCCTTTGATGACTTCGGCAAGCTCCTTTATCGAAATGTCATTACCGGTTCCTACATTGATAATTTCAGCTTCATTATAACTATTCATCAAAAAAACACAGGCATCAGCAAGATCATCAACATGAAGAAATTCTCTTTTAGGATTTCCTGTACCCCAAACGACCACTTCGTTTCTACCAGTTTGTTTCGCCTCATGAATTTTTCTGAGCAACGCAGGCAGCACATGAGATTTTTCCAAATCGTAATTGTCATTGGGACCATACAGGTTTGTGGGCATCACCGAAATAAAATTGCAACTGTATTGGCTTCGATATGCTTGACACATCTTAATACCT
>CAYOYI010000179.1:0-8204 GCA_964408105.1 uncultured Chitinophagaceae bacterium
TTCCATTGAAAATTTCATTTTTTGTAACGATTTGAATGTAAAAAGCCCCTTGTTTTTTAAAAATATACCAGTTTCCGTTTTCAAAATCTGTATGCCTGTTGGCAAGATCATCAACTGGTAGCTCAATGAGATCGTCCTTTCTGAAAGCTATACCATTTCCGAATAGCTGTCCGAGAATATCGTCTCCTTTACGGTTAACTTCTTCCAAAAACCAAATGCCCTCAATCTGATCTTTTAGATTATTACTGCAAGAAGAAAAAATAAGGATAATGGTAAAATAGATGTAAAATGATTTCACTAATAGCTATTTAAAAATTATCACCAAAATACTCTTTGGAACAGTTAATGGAGGTCTTATCGTTAGCTAAAGTCATCTTAATTAAAAATCCCCAACTTACGGTATCTTGTACTTTTGAAATTTCCTTTATTTCAAAAACTCCATTGAAAATCTCGCTTTTAGCGTATATGTGAAGACAAGGCTCTCCTTTTTTCTAAAAATTTCCCATCTTCCTGTTTCATCTTCTTCCAGGCGTTTGGAATATTGTTCCCAGGTAATTCAATCGTTTGATCTTCCTTAATTCTAAAACCATTCCAAAATATATTGAATAAAATATCATCCCTCGGTAGCTAATTTCGTCAATATACCATCTGCCTTCTACTTCTTTATTCAAGTTTTCACAAGAAATAAAGATGAGGGTTATTGATAGAAAACCATAGAAACTAGTCTTATTTAAAAAGGGCAACTCTGGCAGTTTATTTATATTCTCTGGTTGAAGGTGTCACTATGCTCCTACTCACTCGCGTGTTGTCAGCGCCCACAGGTGATTCGGGTGTAAGCACGTCAAACTGAGGTCGGTAATTACCAGATATTTCTTTTACAATATTAATGCCTATATCATAAATATCCTGATTGCCCGAAGGATTATTACCGGAAAGAATTACATTGGCAATTGAACCTATGTCTTGAACATTTTGGTATTTATCAGGGATCATACCAGATTGTATGCCGGTTGCTATATCGCCATGAACCTGATTAGACAAAATCAGAAGATGTTCGTTCACTAACTTTTGATCTTCAGCAATCTGCTCATTCCCGTAAACCTCAAGAGCCCAGTTTACAGCATTTAGTGCTAATGTAAAAGCTGCGGCCCCCTTAACAGCGTTGGAGGTTGAAGTAGAATTGGCTGTGCCGTAGATTCCTGGCAGTGGGGCCGAAGAAGTTTGCTCTAATAGGGTGGGGTTGTAGGTCGGAGGATTTGATTTGGGCCCTAACCTAGCAGTTTTTGTACTTGATATTAAATCCGGAGATTTTAGTTGTCCTACTTGGGTCGGCCAACCAACAAAACCATTTGGATAATTACCCTGGGCATCGCGCTTAGCCCAGCTATTTCTTGTTACCGTATTGAAATTCTCAAGGTTTATATGCGCTCTTCCCTGAATAACCGTAATCCTTGCTTCATTCGCAGAGAGATATTCTAAACCATCCAGGTCAATTCCATCAATAGGTCTGTTACTTGAATATTGGTAAGGCGTTAGTTCCGGGAAACTCTTTGTAAGAGGATCAACGGACAAAAATCTTAAAAACTGCCCATCACTAAATTGGACTTTTTGAGGTGATATACTATCCGATTTGAAAATGGAAACTTCATGATTTAAATAATCAATGTCTATTCGCGTTATTTCTGCTGCTGTATCATCATTCGTATATGATACAATGTACGGTTTGAAGATTTTGTACTCTTTCTTCTCCGCATATCCAAATACCTGATAAGGGTTATCTTGAGACACCGCTGTGAGACCAAGCAGCAGCAACAAAAAAGTAATATGCTTTCTCATGATTTCAATTTTTACCTTGTAAGTCTTGTTTCTTCTTTTCCTCCTCCATGCTTCTTACCCATTCTTCATAAAGTTCAAGTGGCAGCTCCTGATGTCCAAGTTCATTGATTCGTAGAGTTATCTTCTGATACAACTCAAATATCCTTTGTGCTTCAAGCGGATGGTTGTTCTGTTTTAAATTTTCGGCAAGATCAAGGTAATAGTTGGCCTTGTTCATGTGAAGCTCAATGGAATTGGGAAAGTATTTCAATCCTTCTTCTACTACTTCCAGAAAAAAATCATCGTAGCCATAATTATATTGATAGCCACTGGCAAGATCAAAAAGACACATGGCAAGCATCTCGGTTTCATTAAGCGGGTTCATGTATGCCTCACTTTTGATCGCTTCAACAGTAACCGCCATTTGCTCGATCATCCACTGGTCGCGAAAGAAGCTGCCGTTTGTTAATTCGATATTCGCCCATTGTCTGTTTTCGTCCTTGTGCTTGATGTAAACATGATTAGGCGCTATCGCGAGAAAGGCCTCCACATTCATTTCATCACAAAGGATTTTGTAGAAATAAGGCAATGAATGACAATTACCCTTCCTGGTTTGCATCAGCTTGGTAACAAACATGCTGCGCCAATCCTTATCTCCCATAAAATCATCAAAGTCATAACTGTACGGCTGAAAATCATTTTCTTTGACAGTATCGGTCATATATGCAAACACCGCGTAGTTTCCGGCAGTCTTGTATTGAGATAGGTTTCTATCCTTGATAAATTGTTTCAGCTTCGCAGTTATTGTTGAAATTTCTGCCGAGAAAACGTTGTAATCAAGTTCTCCTTTGTTGTAAGCATTCTCGGTGATAAACACCGCTCTTTTAAAGCTGAAGTCTGTATTGCCTTCAAGCATTGTCTTGATTTCGAGAAAGGCATCTTCATAGCTTTTCAGTGCAAGAGAATCGGAAGCTTTAAGAAATGAACAGGATAGAATGATTGAAATGAATGGGAAAAAGGGTTTCATGGCATGATAAATTGGTGCCAATAAAAACCATTAATCAGAAATGAGGAAGGAGGAATGTATAAGTGGTCGAGAACAGGAAGAAACTGTCAAAAAAATCTAATAGCAGGTTCGCTGTTACGGCTTTGTTTTGGTACTATGCCGCAGCCAGCTTGATAACATCAAGTTCAGAGCCGCTGTCAAAACGCTGGTTGGCTACTTCAAGAACCTTTCGGGTGGTTTTTTGATCCAAGAGATAATTGCCGCAGGTGTCGCAAACCTCCGCAGGCACTTCCTTGATTAGGACGATAGCGCCATTCCGCTCAAGCTTTACGGTTACCGTGCCTGGCTTGTAAATTCCTGTTTTGCAAATGACGCAATTCATGGTTTCTTCTTTCGCGTTTTAAAATCAGATTCAAATTTATCAAAATCCGGCTCATAAGTGGTCACCACGATGCAAATCCCTGAAACCGCCTCGAATCCTAGCACCACATGAATTGGTCGCTTGTCTATTGTGGCGAATAACAACTTGCTTGGCAAAGGCTGGTCATCCGGATATTCTTCAATTACTTCTCCATCCCTAATCACCTGATTTACTTCTTGTTCCTTAATGCCACGCATAGCCATGAATTCGATGGCGTGATTTGAGTATTTAATGATGGAACATTTCATGTGTAACAAAAATAATTAAACGCCTAAGCTTTCCACCTAAGCCCTAACTTTACCCCATGATCCTTTCCCGGTTCTTTAAAGGCGCAAAGCCGAGACGATTTGATTATCAGTCACGATATTATGATGCTGCGAAGGAGGATCTTGAGAATAGGGTTAAAGCTGCAAAGCGTGAAAGCGAGAACATGGAGAATGCCGGGCGCATGGCGAGGCTGGAAAAGGAGTTTGAATCCATTCGTGAAAAATCTTACAGCTTCAAAAAGAGGGAAACTTCCAAATCGAGGCTTCGTTTTATCCTCATCCTCTTTGTTATCACTTATCTTTGTTACTGGCTGCTGACTCGCTTCTGAGATCAACTTGCTTCAGTAATTTTATTCACCCGGATGTCTGACATTATTCATTTATTACCTGATTCCATAGCCAACCAGATCGCTGCGGGCGAGGTGATTCAGCGCCCGGCTTCTGCGGTGAAGGAGCTGCTTGAAAACGCCATTGACGCAGGCGGCAACAGCATCAGCCTCATCGTAAAGGATGCGGGTAAAACTCTTATTCAGGTAATTGACGATGGATGCGGCATGTCTGAAACGGATGCAAGAATGTCCTTCGAGCGGCACGCTACATCCAAGATCAGCAGCATTGAAGATCTGTTCTCCATCCGCACCAAGGGTTTTCGCGGAGAGGCGCTGGCGTCCGTTGCCGCTGTGGCGCAGGTGGAGTTGAAGACACGCCTGCACGATAACGAGATCGGCACAAGCATTATCGTTGAAGGAACCGAGGTGAAATCGCAGGAGCCTTGTCAGACGCCACCCGGCACCAGTATCAGCATCAAGAATCTTTTTTATAATGTTCCGGCACGGAGGAATTTCCTTCGGTCGGATCCGGTCGAGTTGAGGCATATCATTGAAGAATTTCAACGTGTTGCCCTGGCGCATCCTGATATATTTTTCTCCATGCACCAAAACGGGGTGGAGATATTTCATTTGAAAGCTGGAAACCTCCGGCAGCGCATTACATCTGTCTTTGGGAATTCATACAATGAACGGCTCGTCCCTGTAAATGAGCAATCCGGGATCGTGAAGATATATGGGTTTGTCGGCAAGCCGGATTTTGCACGGAAGACGCGTGGCGAGCAATATTTTTTCATCAACAACAGGTATGTAAAAAATAATTATCTCAACCATGCGGTGTTCAGCAACTATGATGAACTGCTGCCTGAGAACAGTTTTCCCTTTTTCGTGCTGTTCGTGGATATTGACCCTTCAAGCATTGACATCAACGTGCATCCCACCAAGCAGGAGGTGAAGTTTGAAGATGAAAAATTGGTGTATGGTTTTGTTCGCGCAGCGGTGAAACATGCGCTGGCGAAATTCAGTGTGACACCAACATTGGATTTCGAACAGGAACAGAGCCTGAACAGGATCCAGGCGGAGCATCGCATCAGCAGCAACACTGCAACAGCCACGGATACGATCGGGAGGGCAGCACCGGCACCGGCTTATCCCGGCAAGCAAGTGAACACCGATTGGGCAAAACTTTTTGAGATCGGTTTGAGATCTGAAACAGAATTCACAATTCCGAGCAGGTTGTCATCAGAAACGGAGAATGAACCGGAGGAGATCAGCACGCATCCGATACAAATTCATAACCGGTACATACTTTCTCAGATCAAATCCGGTTTCATTGTTGTTGACCAGCAAGCCGCGCACGAACGCATTTTGTTTGAAAAATATTTGCGTGCATTGAACAATCATGCTATAGGCAGTCAAAGGCAATTGTTCCCGAAATCAATTCATTTTTCTCCGGATGATGCGGAATTGCTCCGGCAGATCGTTGATGAAATAAATTCTCTTGGCTTCGACATCCAGGAGTTCGGCAATGACACTTTTGTGGTTCACGGTTTGCCGTCCGACATTAATGTGAGCGAAGGCGATGAGCAGGAAATGCTGGAGCAGATGCTGGAAGATTATAAGAACAACCTGACCGTTTTGAAGCTTGGTAAGCGTGAAGGTTTGGCGCGTTCGCTTTCACAGCAGGCTTCCATTAAAACAGGCAGGGCATTGACGGTAAAGGAAATGCAATTACTGATTGATGAGCTTTTCGCCTGCGAGCAACCTTATATCGCTCCCAATAAGAAAAATACCTTTGTTACTTTTGATTTCGATGAACTGGAAAAACGTTTTTCACCAAAGCCGCTTGCAGGAAAGCTGACGCAGTAACAATATGTACGAATACCGGCCCTCAAGATTTAATCTCATTCCGCATGTAGTTAAAAACCTTCTCATTCTCAACGGGCTGGTGTTTCTCGCTACGATGTACTTTGGTGATGTGATGTTTTACAAATTCGGGTTGTTCTATGTTGACTCGGATTATTTCAGGCCATATCAATTCATAACACACATGTTCATGCACGGAGGATTCCTGCATATTTTCTCAAACATGTTTGCCCTTTGGATGTTCGGCACTGCGCTGGAAAATATCTGGGGTCCGAAGCGGTTTTTGTTCTTTTACTTTTTCTGTGGACTCGGTGCGGCCGCGCTTCACTCCTGTGTTACATACTGGGAAATAAATTCTCTTGCCGCTCCTGATATTGCGGCAGCCATGGTGAATGTACCGACCGTTGGAGCTTCGGGTGCCGTATTTGGAGTGTTGCTTGCTTTTGGAATGGTGTTCCCAAATACTCAATTGATGCTACTGTTCCCTCCAATTCCGATCAAGGCGAAATATTTTGTGTTCTTCTACGCGGTGTTTGAGTTGTATGCCGGCTTCACCAGCATTGGCGGAACGGGAGGCGGGATGAATATCGCGCACTTCGCACACATCGGAGGCATGGTTTTCGCATACATCCTTCTCAAATACTGGAACAAAAGGAACAAGCGGGATTTCTTTTGAGCTTCCAAAAAGCCATCATAAATAAGGAATTTTACAGCAATGTACGGCAATACTTCCATCTGGGATGACCTGAAAAGAGAGTTTCGCTCGGGCAATGTGATCAGCCAGCTTATCATGATCAACGTAGCGGTATTCTTGCTGGTGAATGTTGTAAATGTTATTGTCTTTCTTGTTCACCCTGACAGGAGCGTTTCTGAAAATCTGGTTGCCGGAATTCTGAAATGGGTGATGCTCCCGGCCGATACCATGCAGCTGCTGAAAAGTCCATGGACGCTTTTCACGCACATGTTCATGCACTCCGGTATCCTGCATCTGCTGTTCAACATGCTTTGGCTCTATTGGTTCGGACGGATCATACAGGAATTTATCGGCAATAAAAAAATTCTTCCGCTTTACATTTATGGCGGACTTACCGGTGCGATTCTGCTGGTTATTTCTTACAACATTTTTCCGGGGCTTCATTCTGATCTGCCTTATGTAAAAGCGCTGGGTGCATCAGCTGCGGTGCTTGCAATAGTCGTTGGAGCTGCGACATTGGTTCCCGACTATACTGTTTTCCTGCTGTTTTTCGGAGCTGTTAAAATAAAATACATCGCTGTCATCATGGTCATAATTGACCTTGTGAGCATTCCCGATTTGAATACCGGTGGGCATATTGCCCATTTGGGAGGCGCATTGCTGGGTTATGTTTTTATAAAGCAACTGCAAAATGGCCACGACTGGTCAATTCCCTTCCATAATTTTCTGGAGGCATTTAAAAATTTTTTCACCGCTAAGAAACAACCCCGCGTTGTGTATAAAACAAAGTCAACTGAACGCAAGAAAAAAGCCGCTGACCTTGGCGCCAACAAACAGGAAAAAGTTGATGCCATTCTTGACAAGATCGCCCGTTCCGGCTATGATAGCCTGTCAAAAGAGGAGAAGGAGTTCCTATTTAAGGTGAGTGGAGAAAAGTAGGCGTGCCCGATTTGCTATGAGCTTTATAACAACGAACTACAAACCACAAACCACAAACGACAAACATGTTGTTGTCAGTTGTTAAGCGTTTTTTCTTTCTTGCTAATCTTCTGTTTGTTGTCCTTTTTTTACTTTCTTGTCTTGCTCCGTTTGCCAATCCGGAAGTTTTTTGGCCAATTGCAATGCTGGGGCTGGGTTTTCCATTACTGCTTATAATAAATCTGCTTTGGATCGCCTTTTGGCTTTTTTTTAAAAAAAGCTTCATGTTGATTTCCGGCCTGGCGATATTGTTTTCTTCTTGGAACATATATCATCACGTCAACCTGTCCTCAAAATGCCTGAATGATCAAAAGGAAGGCATTTCTGTAATGAGTTTTAATGTCAAGATATTCGACCTGTATAACTGGACGCACAATGTTGATTCAAAGAATTCACTGCTGATGCTGATCGAGGATATTAATCCGGATATTTTATTGCTTCAGGAATTTTATACCGATGACACCGAACACTTCAATGTGATAGAACGGCTAAGAAAAAATTATCCTTATTTCCATTTTCAAAAAACATTGACGCTGAGAAAATACCAGCACTGGGGTATTATTACGTTCTCGAAATTTCCGATTGCAGGAAAAGATAAGATCGAGTTTAAGAATACGCTTCACAACGTCTGTATTTCAACCGACATTAATTTAAACGGAGATACACTAAGATTTATAAATGCGCATTTGCAATCAGTTTATCTGGATCAAAAAGATTACGATGACCTGAGTAAGCTGGAAGTGGGTGAGGCGATTGACGTTGATGCATTTGGATTATTTGAGAAACTCAAAACGGCATTTGTTAAAAGATCCTCTCAGGCAAGAATAGTTGC
>CAYOYI010000180.1:0-8182 GCA_964408105.1 uncultured Chitinophagaceae bacterium
CAAAGTTACATATTTGCAGCTATTACCCATGCGCATAAAGAACATCATTTTCGATCTTGGAGGAGTAATAATTGACATCCACCCCGAGCGCAGTTTACAGGCTCTGAAGAAATTCAAGCCGGATAATAATGTGCGGGAGATTTATCAGCACTCTCTTTTTCACAAACTCGAAATCGGGCAGATAAGCCCCGATGATTTTCGCCAGCAAATAAAAACCACCTTTAACATTGATGCGACAGATGAACAGATTGATGCCGGGATGAACGCAATGCTTGGTGAAATTCCGGTAGAAAGAGTTGAATTGCTGGATAGAACGAAACAACGATTCTTCACCCTCCTTTTAAGCAATACCAATGCCATTCACCACACAACCATCGAACGACATATATTGAAGACTTTTGGAGCACAACCCCTTGATAATTTTTTTCACAAAACATACTACTCTTATAAAGTCGGTTTGCGCAAGCCGGATACCCGCATTTTCGAATTGGTGTTAAAGGAAAATAATATTGCCCCGGAAGAAACACTTTACCTTGACGACACCGAAGAACATTTAAAAAGCGCTCAAACGCTTGGGATCCAAATCATCAAGGTCACTCCTGAAAATTCTGTTGTGGATATTTTGAAAGATTTCTGATCAGGGCTTACGTACTATTACTTATTAATATTGCTAACTTGTTCCGGGCAATATCCAAGATGTCTTTCAAGATACCCTTAATCGTTCACATGTTTTTACTGACGGCCAACCTCGCTTTAGCCCAGGGGCCGCCCGTAGATACAGACATCTTCAAATCCGACACAGCCGTGATGATGACGATAGTTGATTCAAACGGAACCATACTTGACAGCTTCGTTGAACATCTTGCTATCTACAAAGTCAGGAAAAAGCCTGCCTTACCGATTTCCAAAGCCAGATACGTTGAAAGAAAAAATCCCGCTCAGCCAATCGAGGAAAAGGAAAAAACAGAAGTGATAAGCGCTAAGCCAGATACATCCGTTGCACGTTTGATATTTTGCGGAGGGGTGGAGCATGATCTGCCCGTAGGAGTAAGCAACTGGTTCTTTCGCAATGAAGGCAATGAACACATCTATGCATTTTACAGTCACAAGGATAAAATGAATATCAAAAAAGTGAGAGCAGCATTTTACTTCAACAATGGCTCAGAGTTTGAAAAATCCGGTGAGAACCTGTGGTTCAGTGTCAACCCGAAATGGACCTACACTTTTTTCAAATGCTACTTCTCCGCACCCGGTGATTACAAAGTGATGCTCTACAATGAAGCCGGTGACAAGCTGGCTGAAGGTTTAGTCACCATCCTGAACCGTTAGCCGGATACTAAAACTTTAACTTTATGGTTATTTCTTTCTCCTGACATGAGAAGCGCTTTCGGCTTATTATTCCTGAGTTTTCTTTGCGGTGCACTTACCGCACAACACATTGCTGTATATGACAGCTTTGGCCGGATAGTCGCTTATTTTGAAAATGACAAGCTGATAGTTTCCGAAACGGAAGAGCCTTTCGTCACGGTTAAAGGCAACATAATTTTTCATGGCGCCTCTGACAAGCAACGGGACATTCTGCTTCTTGTCAGAGCTGAAAATATTTTTGCAAGAAAAAAAGAAGGAGCTATCCTCAACGGAAACCAATCGCAAATTCTCTTTACGATTTACGATGGCAGATTTACCTATCGCGATAAAAGCGTTTACGATTCCAACTGGCTTATGGCACGATATGAAAACGACACTGACACCTCACTCACTTTATATCGTGATTCTTCGGATGTTGTTATATGCCGGCTGAATACAACCGACCTCACCACCGGCAAGCTCGTTGCGATATTTTATTTTTTCGCTAAAGGATTGCAATGGGAAAATCAAATGGAGGAAAAACAGATCCAGATCAACGAAACTGCCGACCCGATGGATGTCTCCGGCACCTCAGGAACCATTCGCAGATTATGGAACACCGGCCTCGATGAATTCGAATGGGATGGCGAAGTGTTCAAAAGAAAATGGAATTCTTTCGACTACGAAGAATGGACTTTCGATGGCACTGTTTTAAAACGGCTTTGGTATCCGGGTGATGAAGAATTTGTTTGGGATGGAAAGGTGCTCAGAAGAAAATGGTACACCTCGCAGGATGAGTTTGAATGGGACGGCACCATCCTTCGCAGGCGATGGGGGCTTGCCAGTGATGAATACATCATCCAGGGAAATTTAATCAAGCCTTACTTCAATAGTGGCAGCAACAATGAATGGACCATTGACGGGCAAGTGCCTATTCCGTTGATTATATTGGTGGTGTTTGGGTTGCTGAGAAAGTAAACAAGAAAATGCTTTGCCGCGTAGCTTCTCCCCTTCAGGGGAGACACAGAGGGGTATCTCCGGTTTTTTAACCCAACTCTTTTACCGAACTTTACTCACAAAAAAATATCATGAATAAAACCATAATCGCACTTTTCTTTTCTGCATCCCTTCTTTTTGCCTGTGGCGGAACTTCACAACAGGATCATTCATCCGGTGATTCAGCCAAGCTTGAAATTTCCCCCGACCAGCTTTCGATTAAGATTGACCCCGTTTGCCAGATGAGTATGGAGCAGCACCCTATTGCCGACACAGCCACTTACAAGGGAAAATTGTATGGTTTCTGCAGCACCGGCTGCAAGGAAGCCTTCAAGGCTGAGCCGGAGAAGTTTCTGTCTGAGCTGAAATAAAGCCTCACCCCTGCCCTCTCCAAAGGAGAGGGAGTTGATGGAAGTTCGTTGCCCTGCAGTAATCAACTAATCACTGACCACTAACCACTGCTCACTACACAGCCATGCGCTTCTTCCTCGAGATCAGCTTCAAGGGAACAAACTACAAAGGCTGGCAGATACAGCCCAAGGCAAAAACCATTCAGGCTGAGATCAACAAGGTGCTCACAAAGCTTTTGCTTGCCGACACTAAATGCGTGGGATGCGGACGCACCGACACCAGTGTTCACGCCAGCCAGTTCTACCTGCACTTCGACTCTCCCGCGCAGCCGCACAACAAATTGCCCGCTCTCTTTCATAATTCATTCCACACCTCTTCTCCTTCGGAGAAGAATAAAGATGAGGCTATAATAAATGCGAATTATGAAAGAGACTTCCTGTACAAGCTCAACCGCCTGCTGCCCGATGACATTGCCGTGAAGCGCATCATCCCCGTTGATGACACGGCACGCAGCCGGCAGGATGCCACCGCGCGCACCTATGAATACCGGCTCCATTTCCGCAAAGACCCGTTCCTCAACGAGTTCAGCTACTACCATCCCTATGGCGTGCCCGACCTCAAAACGATGAACGAAGCCGCACGCCTCATGCCCTCCTTCAAAGACTTCAGGCCGCTGAGCAAAAAAGAAGAACACGACAAAACCACCATCTGCAACATCACCCGCTCACGATGGCAAAAGCCCGACAGCAACCGCATGTCTTACACCATCACTGCCGACCATTTCCTGCGCGGCATGGTGCGCATGACCGTTGGTGTGATGCTCATGCTCGGCACCGGCAAGATGAGCATCAGCGAATTCCGCCACGTGATGAAAACCAAAGGCCGCTTCAAATACGTGCCCTCCGTGCCCGGATGCGGATTAACCTTAGTCGCGGTGGATTACCCATACATTAAATAAATTACTAAGCGTTTTTGGCGCGTACTGATTTCGTTTCCTTTGTGGCTTTGTTTAGTAGCGAAGCACGAACAAGCGCAGTGCTTACCTGCAACCCAAAAAATAACCCGTCATTCTGAGCGAAGGCTCTGCGGAGCGAAGAATCTCTCGGTTCATTTAGTGCAGATGCTTCGCTGTCGCTCAGCATGACGGTCACCGCTTCCATAAAACACCAAAGCCCCGCTCCATCCCGGAGCGGGGCTTTGATATTCTCATGATAACCTCATGAAGGTCAGACAGCCATTTGGCTGACGGCAGTGCTGGCAGCACCGAGGCCATCGGCCCCTACGGCTATCACCCGAAACGAATACACCGTGCCGGGCGTGAGCCCTTCGGCAGTATATTTCGATTTCTGAGGATGGCCGACATCTGTCCACGGGGAATCCGGATCAGCGGGGTTAGCGGTGGTTTGCTGCACAATGTAGCTGCTCGCTCCATGCACACGCTTCCACTCTAACCTGAGCTGGCCTGAAAAACCCTGCTCGCTCTTCACGCGCAGATCCTGAGGTGCAGGCAGCAAGCCCACAGGGCCGCCACGCTCGATCACCTCAAATCCTGAGCTGAGAATCTTATCCAGGTCGCCTTTGCTGGCGCTCTGAACATACGCTGCGAGCTGAACACACATGCCTTCCACTACCTTATGCTGCTCCTTACGAAGTGCCACCTTCACCTTATCACGATTGGCTGCCTGCTCGGTCAGCACAATCAGCGCATCAAGGTTGGTCTGCACATCGGCAAGGGGCGGTTCGGGCGTTGGGAAGTTACCATTGCCGGTCATCGAACTAATGATGAACTGCACTTTGAGGATAAACTCGCTAACCGTGAGGTTATTGAGCCCAAGTTTCACTTTCGCCATTTGCTTCAGATTTTTTGGTAACGCCCCTCGCCACACTCAGCCCGGGTGCAGCATCAGGGCAATATTCAACTCTCAGGGGAGCTGACACGTGCTGCCGCCAGTTGCAACATCCGGCTTGCGGGGGTTCAATGATGACGGCAAGGTTCATGGTTATTCACGTATGCCGTTTTATACGGTGGTGTGTTTAAATATGTTACAATGGAAATGTGTTACGCATTATTACGTAGTCAATTAAGATTGGCGATAATAATATAATTAAATGATTTACAATTGATTATAACAGTGAGGATACGCTTTTTGGCGTAGGCATCTGAAAGGAGTATCTTTTGAAATATAGGCTTCGGGAATGATATCCGCCAATCGCCCGCCTTCACTTCTCCGCTCTGCACCCCGCTGCCCCGAACCGGGATGAACACCCCGAAAATATTAACCACTATCGGAAAAATATTAACCACGATTTTTTAATTCTTAACCACTCCCGGAAAAATATTAACCACGATTTTATAATTATTAACCACTATCGGAAAATTATTGACCACGATTTTTCAATTCTTAACCATTGACGGGAAAATATTGACCACGATTTTATAATTCTTGACCATTGCCGGAAAAATATTGACCACGATTTTATAATTCTTGACCACTACCGGGAAAATATTGACCACGATCTTTTAATTATTGACCACTGCCGGGAAAATACTAACCACGATCTTTCGATTCTTAACCACTACCGGAAAAGTATTGACCACGATTTTATGATTATTGGCTCATGGAAGATGAGTCCTAGATAGTAAAAGAAAAACAACAGCCCGACTACGGTACTTTACGTAGTCGGATAAAATAAAGTGTAATACTTCAATTTAAAGTTTGGATATTTGAGACACTTCATGAAGGCGCAACTAGATGCTTGCGCCAGATTGAGGGAGAAGCAAGTGATAGATACTTAAGCTAGTAGTGCACTTACATTTTCATTATGTCTTCAACTGCTCTTTTTGTTGATTCATATTTTTGACCTAAAGTATTGTAAATAACAGCATAGAACTCACATCCCTCAGGATTTCCTTTGAATGGTTGAATAGATTCTTCGTCAATTTCATAGCTAAGGGTGACACGCTGACCCCGTTCCATTCTTAGCGGAAATTGGTACAAAAGGAGATTTGCTATGCTCCACATTTGGATTGCATTTTCCTTAGGATTTTTCGGTTTAGTAAGGACTAAAAAAGGTTGTTCAAAATATAAATATTCACTTGCCAGCGTATTTGTAATTGTAAGGTTTAAATAATTTCGGATAATTTTTTCATCGCTTCTCATGGACGTACCTAAACCTATAGATATAACAGAATTTAACTGGCTATCTCCTTCCTTCTTTTCTACCGATTGTTGAGTAATCTTATTGTAGATAATATTTGCAAATTCTTCAGGAGTTAACTCTCTTAAATCAATGAACGCTATTGATGGTCGAATCCCTTCTATTTGGGTATCATCAAATCTTGCTGGCAGGATGTATTCATTTTCATTTTCAATAGCCTTTGATATAGCCGTTCTCAACTCGTGTTTTGTCCATATTTTATTTTTATAGTGTTCCGAGATAAAAGGAAGGCAGAATTTTGAATTCTTTCTATATACTTTATCAAAATGAATTGTTAAATCTTTACCCCACAATTCCATTTTTTCAAATTCATCATAAAAAACCTTTATCCCCTTAGCAACTAGCATAGATGCGACAACCCTAACATATTGCCTATCTTCCCCCGCAAATGAAAAAGCTACATCATAGATATGATCGTTTGCCTTGGAAGCTTTCTGCTCACTCCGTGGATCGCTTTTAGACAAATCCTGCAAATCCAAATGGTTAATGTTATTCTCCATTTGTTTATTATTTTCTATTGGCATGCCTTCTTGGTATAAATATTTCCGGCCTTCATCAGTTATTTTAAATAGATTACCTGACCCTCCAACTCGAAATATATAGCCCATTACTTCTAAATATGCTATTTCAAAATTGGTAATTTCAAAACCAAGCTTGTCTTTATCCAATAGACCAGCAGGCTTTTTAGGATCTGAAGCTAGCAGCCTTTTATACTCCACCTGGGTAAAAACAAATCCTCGCGTTCTGTATTCATTGGCGTTTTTAAGAACAACCAGTTGCCTACTCTTATCCATTGTTCTGCTTGATATAAATGTAGTAGAATTTTGTTTCATTTTCTTTCGACAGACATGCCCCTAGTCTTCGTCTCCAAACGTGGATATGAATAAAGTAGGATGAACTTCATCCTTCATTTCATTACAAATGCAAACTGGTTTTGCGACAACTTGTGATTCAATTAGTAGGGCATAGAATAATGTAATAAATTATACTTGCAAATATGTCCAGCCTTCAGATAAGCTTTACCGAAGAAGTACCTAGAGTTTATTTTGATCGCTTTGTATTTGATCGGTGGGATAAATATGCTGCATATGCTTTAGGTCTGTTTTATGGAGATGGGGATCTGTATAAGAACAACGATAAATTGTTTTTTAGGTTTCACAACAAAGAAAAGCGCAACGTTGAACTCGTAAAAGAATTGATACAATCTCAAGCTGTTATTGGGCAACAAACCTCTAAATATGTATTGAAAACAGGTTTGGTAAAAGGTTCTACAACCTATCATTTTGGCATTCAAGATCAAGACTTCATAAAACACCTTCAAGGAATAGGAATTAAACGTAATCACGGTGAATATGAATTTCCCAATATACCAGAGGAATTCCAACTTGACTTTATTAGGGGGTATTCTGAAGTTAAGGGGTATTTTATGCCATTTGGTAATCCTCCAAGGTTGCGAATAAACGGTCCTAAAAACGTCATTAAAAAAATACAGTTAATCCTTCATGGTAAAGTTGGAATGGGATTGAAACGGCCGTTTGTAAATCCTAAAAATGATTCCTTTCTTCAATTAAATTATAGTCGAACTGATGATCTTTTATTATTTGTATCAAAGGTTTACGGTGGACAAAATATGTTTAGCTGCTACCCAAGCAGGATTGTCGCGTTCAATCAGTGGTTGAAAATATTAAGCGGTAAACGTTACAAACGGTCAAAAATGGGGTTGTAATGTAAAGTCCCCTGACTCTGCGCCAGCGTCCCTTTTGTGGCGATAATGAGTTTTTAATTTCTTATCTTTAAGAAAACGTATCTTAATAATGGGCGCTTCAGTAGTATTACAACGATTAAGGCTGATATTTTATCGAAAAGATCAATATCAGCATCTCTTAAACCTTTCGAACGACAGAAATAGTTTGCCGGATACATGGGACGAATGGTATAAGGAATATTTGAAGTTGGAAAAAGCCGCATCCAGAGACGGTCAAGTGTAACGATTGGATTTTAACTTATGGGATTTTATAGAGACCGGGCAACCAAACATTGAAATAAACAGAATAAAATTTGCAATTCAGCAAAGGGCGATTGGAACCTACTAGTTAATGTAATAGCAATTCAATCAAATCTTTGTTTCCAAAATGAGCGATTCGTACATTACACCAAACCTCAAGGACACAGTTCTGAATTGGTTATGCCAAAATCTAAAAACAGAAAGGGTTTCTAGTATAGTTCAGATAGAAAGCGTGCTGAAGGACCTTGAAATTGACTTTGATAC
>CAYOYI010000181.1:0-8160 GCA_964408105.1 uncultured Chitinophagaceae bacterium
GTCCTGTAGGTATTGGGATGATAATAAAAGGCAGGTTTCCTTCATTAGCCCAAAAGTTATCAAAGCCTGTGAAAATTGCATCTGCCCTGTTGCTTGCACTCATAATAGTGCTTGCATCCGCTAAGGAGTTTGAGAACCTGAAAGAGTATTTCCTTCAGGTTGGTTTTCCAGCGTTGACATTTAACCTTTTAAGCATGGCAACCGGTTTTTTTATTCCGCTGCTGATAAGGCTCAACAAGCGGCAGGCCATTGCCATCAGCATGGAAATAGGAATTCACAATGGAGCACTGGCGATTTTCATCGCGCTGAACGTTCTTCAAAATTCCGCCATGTCCATCCCCGCTGCGATATACAGCCTCATAATGTTTTTCACTGCTGCAGCATTTGGATTTCTTGTGAATATGAAAGACGACAAGAGTGTTTGAATCTTCACTCAAGCCATTAAAGACACAATGCTATTTTTGTCGCGAATGAAAAAAATACGGGCATTCATTCTTTGCGCTTTATTCCTTGCCGGTTGTTCCAATGATTTGGATATTGCCGCTGATTACAAAGAGATAACCGTTATTTACGGCTTGCTGAATGACGCTGACAGCGTACATTACGTTCAAGTATTTCGCGGCTTTCTGGATGAGAATACCAACGCGTTGACCATTGCTCAAAATCCTGATTCGATTTTCTATTCAGCTAATTCCGAACTGAAAATTTCAAGAAATGGACAAGTCATAGTTCCTGTAAGAGTTGACGCTGCGTCCATTGGGATGCCTCGCGATTCAGGAATTTTTGTGGACAGCCCAAACTACGTTTACACTTTTCAGGAACATCTTTTTGAAGATGAACAGTACCAATTAACATTTAAGAACAGTGAAACAGGTCATACTGTAACCGCGCAAACGCCAATAGTCAAGGATTTTAACATCACCCGACCTCTTACCTACAGGCCTACGCTTGATAACAGGCTCAATCCGCTTTCTAACAAGATAGATATTTCATGGAGTGAGGCTCCAAACGGAAAAATTTACGAACTAACCATAAGGTTTTTTTATGAAGAATGGAACGTCAGCAGTCCTGCCGTGATTGATACTCAATACATAGACTGGCCAATCTTCAGAAACCTTACCGATCTGGATTATGTCCTTGACGGAACCCAGTTCTATCCTTTTCTAAAAACAGCGCTTAGGACTGACCTTAACGTGAGAAGAAAGGCTTTGGAATTTCCATTTGAGTTTCGTTTTTACGTGGGTGCTCAGGAATTGTATGAATATATGCGCATTAACGAAGCTCAAACGGGCATCACATCATTGCAAATAAAGCCGGAATATACCAATGTGGATGGTGGCCTGGGGATTTTCTCAAGCCGATATTTTAAGTCGGTTACGGAATTTAAACTGAGCGATGCATCCTTAGATTCTCTTACCTGCGGATCAATAACAAAAGACCTGAACTTCACCAATTGGCCCAATTGTAATTAAAACCTCATGTCTGCCTAATTGACACATTAGATCCTTTGGTTTCCTTTATATCTGCGCAAAACGTGTCAATTTTTCGCAAAAACCTGTAAAGGCATATTGATTGCTTAAAGAAGGTCAGTTTTTAACCAAATTTTAAAATAACTCACAATGGGAAAAATAATTGGAATTGACCTTGGAACAACCAACTCCTGCGTAGCTGTGATGGAAGGCAGCGAACCTGTAGTGATCCAGAATGATGAAGGCAGAAGGACAACTCCTTCGGTGGTTGGATTCCTTGCAAATGGCGAAAGAAAGATCGGTGACCCTGCAAAACGTCAGGCGATCACCAATCCTCAAAATACTGTGTCGTCCATCAAGCGCTTCATGGGGCATCGTTTTGATGAGGTCAACGTTGAAACCAAACGCGTTTCATACAAAGTGGTAAAGGGTGATAACAACACTGTTCGCGTTGACATTAACGGCAGGCTCTACACCCCGCAGGAAGTTTCAGCAATGGTGCTTCAAAAAATGAAAAAGACTGCCGAGGATTATCTCGGTCACGAAGTCACCGAAGCTGTGATAACCGTACCTGCTTATTTTAACGATTCTCAAAGACAGGCAACAAAAGAAGCCGGTGAAATTGCCGGCTTGAAGGTGAAGCGTATTTTGAATGAGCCTACTGCTGCGGCTCTTGCCTATGGACTTGATAAACGCCACAAGGACATGAAGATCGCGGTATTTGACCTGGGTGGCGGCACATTCGATATATCAATTCTTGAATTAGGCGAAGGAGTTTTCGAAGTAAAGTCAACCAACGGTGACACGCACCTTGGTGGTGATGACTTCGACCACGTGCTGATTGACTGGCTTGCTGATGAATTCAAGAAAGATGAGAATGTTGACCTGAGGAAAGACCCGATGGCGTTACAACGGCTTAAAGAAGCCGCTGAAAAAGCAAAGATCGAGTTATCATCGTCAACGGAAACCGAGATCAATCTGCCGTATGTAACAGCGATTGACGGTGTTCCAAAACACTTGGTGAAGAAATTATCACGTTCAAAGTTTGAGCAGCTCTGCGATCATTTGATTGAAAAAACTTTAGAACCGTGCAGAGCGGCATTGAAAGATGCCGGATACAAAGCCGCTGACATTAATGAAGTGGTTCTGGTTGGAGGTTCAACGAGAATCCCCAAGATCCAGGAAGTTGTTGAGAAATTTTTCGGCAAGAAGCCTTCAAAGGGAGTTAATCCGGATGAAGTCGTTGCAGTAGGCGCAGCAATTCAGGGTGGCATCCTGAGCGGTGATGTGAATGAAGACATCGTGCTTGTGGATGTTACTCCGCTTTCGCTTGGTATTGAAACGATGGGTGGTGTTTTCACCAAGATCATCGAGGCAAATGCAACAATACCGAAAAAGGAATCGCAGGTTTTCACGACTGCATCTGACAGTCAGCCATCAGTGGAGATCCACATATTGCAGGGTGAACGCCCGATGGCGAAAGACAACCGCACGATCGGAAGATTCCACCTGGATGGAATTCCACCGGCACCAAGAGGCGTTCCGCAGATTGAGGTGACGTTTGACATTGATGCGAACGGTATCCTTCATGTTCATGCAAAAGATAAAGGTACAGGTAAAGAACAAAGCATCAGGATCGAAGCTTCAACCGGCTTGTCAAAGGAGGAAGTTGAGAAGATGAAGAAGGAAGCAAAAGCCAATGAGGATTCAGATAAAAAGGAACGTGAAAAGGTTGACAAGCTCAACACTGCCGACTCACTCGTGTTCCAAACCGAAAAACAGTTGAAAGAATATGGGGACAAGCTGCCTGAAAATCACAAGACGGCAATTGAAGATGGTTTGAAGGATTTGAAAGCTGCACATAGCGCCAAGGATTTGAATGCAATTGACACCGCTACAAAGAAGCTGAGCGATGCATGGGCTGCTGCTTCTCAGGACCTTTACAAAGCAACTCAGGGACAACCAGGCGGACCGACAGCAGGAGGTCCAACCGATGGTGGTGCAGGCGCAGGCAACGGACAAGCCAGCTCAAGTGGTGATGATGTAACGGATGTTGAGTTTGAGGAAGTTGATAAGGATAAGAAGAAATAATCCGACAACTACTCATCATAAATAGAAAACCGCTTCTCCAAGGAGAAGCGGTTTTTGTTTGTTATCTCACCAAGGTCACTGAACCGCGTTTTTCAACCTTTTTTCCTCCGATAATCCCTCCGGCATAAAATGCATAAACTCCAACAGGGGCCGGCTCATCTTTAAAGGTTCCATCCCAGCCAATGTTTGGATGATGAGATTCAAAAACCAATTCTCCCCAGCGATTGAAAATATAAAAATCAAGAGCTGTGACATCAGAAGTAAGTACCTCGAATTGGTCATTAAATCCATCTCCATTCGGAGAAAACGCACTTGGAATAAACAAATCCGCCTGCCGGATTAAAATGGTAATTACTTTTATTGCAGAACAGCTGTCCCTATTACTAATTGTAAGGGTGTATTGAATTTCTTTTTGCGGAGTTGTAATTGGATTCAGACAATCCGTACAACTCAATCCGTCAGGTGGCGCCCAGGCATAGGTTGCATTACCTGCTCCTGTAATTACTTCAGGCTCCAGAACAATTTCACTTCCGGCAATAACATCAAAAACCGAATCAATAACAATGACTACAGGTTCACCCTGAACCACAATAATTGAGTCTGTAACAGAACAATTTCCAACCGTAACTTCAACCCAATAAAGACCGGAAACTGTCACATCAAAAAAGGAATTGGTTGAGCCGTCTTGCCAATTGTAAGACGCTCCCGATTCAAATACATCAAGTCGCAGTATATCTCCCGCACAAAGCGTTACGCTGTCAGCAAGGTTTATTCCTGAAAATTGTGAATACGTTACCGCGATAGTGTCTGATGCTGAACAATTGTTTACGGTTACTTCCACTGAATAAATTCCGTTTGCTGTAACGGTGAAAGTTGAATTAGTTGAATTATCCTGCCACCGGTAAGTAGCATTGGCAGTAGTTACATCCAACTGCAAAGTTTCACCCTGACACAAGGTAGTGTCAGCACCTAAATTCACAACTGGCAACGGTGTATAATCAATTTGAATACTGTCGCGTGTGGTGCAATTATTCACGGTGACGTCCGCCCAATAAACTCCTGCTGCGTTAACCGTGAAAATTTGTTCCGTGGAATTATCCTGCCATAAGAAAGTGCCACTTTGGGCCGTAGCTGCATCCAGGAGAAGAGCTTCGCCCTGACACAAAGTTGTATCATCTCCCAGGTTCACTGCCGGCAACGGGTTAAAATCAATCTGAACACTATCTCGTGTAGAGCAGTTGTTCACCGTTACATCCACCCAATAAATTCCTGCCGTTGTCACGGGGAAGGTTGAACTGGCCGAACTATCCTGCCACAGGTATGCAGCATTCACTGTCGTGGCATCCAACTGCAAAATTTCACCCTGACACAGGGTACTATCATTTCCCAAATCAAAAACAGGCAACGGGGTATAATCCACCTGAACGCTGTCACGCGTGGTGCAATTATTTATAGTTACATCCACCCAATAAATGCCTGTTGTTGAAACCGTGAAAGTTGCATTGGTTGAATTATCCTGCCACAAGTAAGTTGCGTTTAGAATGGTCGCATGCAGCTGAAAAGTTTCACCCTGACACAAGGTTGTATCATTTCCCAAATTCACGATTGGCAATGGATTATAATTCACCTGAATACTGTCTCTTACGGTACAACTATTTATAGTTACATCTACCCAATAAACCCCTGCCACATTCACGGTGTAGGTTGAATTGGCGGAACTATCCTGCCAGAGGTAAGTTGCGTTCGGTGTAGTTGCATCGAAAAACAAAATTTCACTCTGACATAAAGTGGTATCATTACCCAAATTCACAACCGGGAACGGAGTAAAATCAACCTGAATACTGTCGCGTTGAGTGCAGTTATTCACCGTTACATCCACCCAATAGATTCCTGCTGTTATCACCATAAAAGCTGGATTTGTTGAATTATCCTGCCAGAGGTAGGTAGCGTTCGGAGCAGTTACATCCAAAAGCAAAATCTCTCCCTGGCATAGTGTGGTATCATTGCCCAGATCAACGTTAATTCCGGTTGTCAACACTCTGTAGCTATGCCACGTTCTGTTAGCCAAATCATAAAGCCAAACAAGATCGTTGGCATAAGAAAACCTGAACATGCTGTTAGTTACCGCTGAAGCAGGCAACTGTGAAGCTCCGCTGAATGCCCCAGTAGCTTTATTAAAAAAATAAATCCGCTTGTTGACATGATCCTGCAATGCGAACTCGTGACCTGCACAACCGGTGTAAACCACCGAAGTGGAGTTTATGCTCGATAAAGGAACAGGCATACCGGTCAAGGTCAAGGTCCCAATAAAAGCATTCGTGCTTCGTCTGTAACGATGAATGGCCCCGTTGAAATAGTAAATGATCTCGTTGTCATCATAATTCAGATCACCGCAAGATTGCGCATCCGGTTGATTCTGCCCGGTGAAGATATTAGTACCTGTATTCAGAGCGTTTCCGGAACCATCGAGATTGGAAGTCCAAAGCCCGAAAGTGCTAAAACCGTTTCCTTCAACCTGGTTCAGATTAGGATTCCACCACAGCCCTCTGAAATCAAAACCTGCGTTGGTTTGAAACAAAGCTATTCCTGCAGCATCAAAAGTTTCGTAAGGGAAACCAGAATTGCCGGCAATCACTGCATAGTAAAGATTTTGGCTTGGATTGTATGCTACACCTGACGCGTTGGTTCCTCCGCTTTGAACATACGACAGCCTCAAACCCGCCACCGCATTGGGAACCGGACAGCATTGCGAAAATCCGGATCTCAGACCGCAAGCAGTGATTAAAAGGAAAAGAAACAATATTTGAAGTGTGCGATTCATCCGTCACAATGTACAAAATTTCAACCCGCTCAATCAAAACTTTGTTGAAAGAAATCCATTGTCTTATTTCTTGCTGGATGAATTCTGTAATTTGCATGAAAAAATGCGATGCCGAGAAAATTAATTGAGTGTGTACCGAACTTCAGCGAAGGGAATGACCTATCCGTCATCAAGGAAATCACCGATGCTATTGAGACCGTTGAAGGTGTGAAGCTGCTGAACGTTGATCCGGGAAAAGCAACCAACAGAACCGTTGTGACTCTTGTTGGCGAACCAGAACAAGTGATTCAAGCGGCATTTCTCGGAATTAAAAAAGCAGCTGAACTCGTTGACATGAGTAAGCATAAAGGCGAGCATCCACGAATGGGCGCTACCGATGTTTGTCCCCTGGTGCCAATCTCAGGAATTACGATGGATGAAACGGTTGAATACGCGAAGAAGCTTGGAAAGCGTGTTGGAGAAGAATTGAAAATTCCTGTTTACCTATATGAATATGCAGCAAACAAACCGTACAGAAAAAATCTTTCGGACATCCGCTCCGGTGAATATGAAGGTATAGCTGAAAAAATAAAGAAAACTGAATGGAAGCCTGATTTCGGACCTGCCTCTTTCAATTCTAAAAGTGGTAACACTGCAATCGGGGCACGTGAATTTTTGGTCGCTTACAATGTCAACTTGAACACCACTTCCGTGAAGCGGGCAAACTCGGTAGCCTTTGATATCAGGGAAAATGGGAGAGTGAAGAAAAATGCAAAAGGGGAGGTTGTCCGTGACAAAAAAGGAAATGCTCTTCGCACTCCCGGAAAATGTAAAGCCGTGAAAGGCATAGGCTGGTTCATTAAGGAATACGGTATTGCGCAGGTTTCGATGAATCTCACGAACATCAACGTAACACCAGTTCATGTCGCGTTTGCTGAATGTTGCAAAAGCGCTGAAGGCCGTGGATTGCGAGTTACGGGTTCCGAGTTGGTAGGCTTGATTCCATTGAAGTCAATGCTCGATGCGGGAAAGTATTTTCTGAAAAAGCAAAAACGCTCAACCGGGGTCTCTGAAGAAGAGATCATAAAAATTGCAGTAAAGTCGCTGGGGCTGGATGAACTGACGCCATTTGATCCTGAAAAGAAAATCATCGAGTATATGCTTGAAGATGAAAATTCCGCTCCTCTCGCAAACATGAATTTGCGGGAGTTTGCCAACGAAACTGCTTCAGAATCTCCGGCACCCGGTGGTGGCTCCATCTCAGCTTATGTCGGGGTGTTGGGAGTTTCACTCGGAACAATGGTGGCAAATCTTTCGGCACAAAAAAAAGGATGGGAAGACAAGATGGATTTATTTTCCGAGTGGGCAGAAAAAGGACAAGTGCAGAAAGAAAAGCTGCTGAAACTCGTGGATGAAGATACTGCCGCGTTCAATGCCATCATGTCGGCTTATCAATTACCCAAAGGCTCGAAAGAAAGAAAGAATGCGCTTGAGCAAGCTACCCGGAAAGCCATTGAAGTGCCGCTGGAAGTTATGAATACCGCCCTTGAATCCTTTGCGCTATTAAAAGCAATGGCGGAAAAAGGAAATCCGAATTCCATTTCAGATGTTGGTGTCGGAGCGCTATGCGCGAGAAGCGCAGTGCTTGGTGCCTGGCTGAATGTAAAGACCAATGCAGGCGGATTAGAGGATAAAAAATTCCTGTCGAAAGTTCTGAAAGATGCCGAAGCGATCGCTAAAAAAGCCGAAGCGATGGAAAAAGAAATTGCCGACCAACGCGGCCTTGAATATTTTCGCTTT
>CAYOYI010000182.1:0-8147 GCA_964408105.1 uncultured Chitinophagaceae bacterium
TGTGATGGCTTTTATCAGCTTCAATATCGGGAAAATGAGAACGCTGCTGCTAAAAAAATATCACGAAGTAGCAGTCGGATATGTAGATGACCGTTTTTACAGTGGCCTTTCTTTCGACATATTAAAAGGAGGAACCGATATTTTCCCGGTGGTAAAATGCTCGTTTGACTATAATGGAAAAGTCTATCAAATCGCCCAGCGTGACCGGGATAAAATTTCCAAGGGGGATTCGGTTATTATCGTTTTCTTCCCAAAAGATCCCCACATTGCACAGGTGGTGAAGGTGAGGGAGTGAGATTCAGAGGCAGATGTAATTAGAAATGGCACGACCATTAAAAAATTATAACTTGCCTTCCCTTTTAAGGAAAATCAGGAGAAGATGAACGTTGGAAAGGTGTTGGTTTTCGCGGGAATTGCTTTAATCATAATTGGAATGGTTGTGATGATATTTGGAAAGGATGGCAGTTTCCCAAAGCTGCCAGGCGATATTCTGATAAAGACCGACAAGTTCACATTTTATTTTCCCGTAGTCACCTCCATTATTTTAAGTATTGTCCTTACTTTGTTATTTGTGTTATTCAGAAAATTCAAATGAGATTCTTCACAATAAATCCGGTTGATAATAAGGTTGTAAAAAAGATCAGCGGGCTGTCTTTAGGTGAGTTCCAGGAATGCCTGAAAAAAGCGGCACAGGAAACCGAGACGTGGAGGAAAACACCTGTTGGATCAAGAAGCAAATATCTGAAGTCAGTCGCTGCTATATTATTGTCTGATAAAAGCCGGCTTGCCTCGCTTATCACTCTGGAGATGGGAAAGCCAACTCGTGAGGCAGTTGCTGAAATTGAAAAGTGCGCGCTGGTTTGCGAATTCTATGCTGACAATGCCCCCGAATGGCTGAATGATGAGAAGGTGGCAAGTGAAGCGTCTAACAGCTATGTTTCTTATGAACCCCTGGGCGTTGTGTATGGCATCATGCCCTGGAATTTTCCATTCTGGCAGGTCTTTCGTTTTGCCGCCCCGGCTATTGCCGCGGGGAATGTGGTTTTATTGAAGCATGCACCTAATGTGCCGCAATGCGCCCTTGCCATTCAGGAGACATTTCAGAAGGCGCAGCCTGGTTACATTTTCCAGTCGCTGCTTGTCAATGAAAGAAGAGCAAGGCGTGTGATCGAGCATCCTGCCGTGAAGATGGTGTCGCTCACAGGAAGCGACAGGGCTGGTTCGGAAATAGCTGCGGTTGCCGGAAAGAATATTAAGAAATCCGTGATGGAACTTGGCGGCAGCGACCCGTTCATTGTGCTGGAGGATGCTAACCTTAAATCTGCCGCGGAGGTCGGGGTGAAAAGCCGGATGCAGAATGCCGGGCAAAGTTGTATTGCCGCGAAGCGTTTCATCGTAGTCCCTGAAGTGAAGGATAAGTTTGTGGAAATGATGGCTGAACTGATTAGCAAGATCAAGATTGGAAATCCTGCGGACGAGGCAACCGATATGGGACCAATGGCAAGAGAAGATCTGGCGCGAGCGGTGGAAAAGCAGATCAACCAATCTGTAAGAAATGGTGCGAAAGTAATAGTTGGCGGAAATCGTCCGAATTGGAAGGGTGCCTTTGTGAATCCAACTTTATTAACTGATGTAAAGCCGGGAATGCCTGTGTTTGATGAAGAAGTTTTCGGGCCGGTAGCATCGGTGATAGATGCGAAAGATGATGAAGACGCAATTAGTTTGGCAAATAAAACTCCCTATGGCTTAGCAGCCTCAATTTGGTCAGAAGATATTGAGAAGGCTGCCCGCTATGCCCGCAGGATCAATGCCGGAAGCGTTTTTATCAACGCCATGGTGAAGTCTGATCCCAGGTTTCCGTTTGGTGGAATTAACCGTTCAGGTTTTGGACGTGAATTGTCAATCCATGGATTGCGCGAGTTTGTTAACGTGAAAACGGTGTGGATTGGATGAGAAGCTCCTCACCAATTATTTAGTTCCGCCCAAACCCGGCTCATCGGTAATCCCATCACATTGAAATAGCAGCCTTCTATTTTTTTGATTCCAACCACTCCGATCCATTCCTGGATAGCGTATGCTCCGGCTTTGTCGAAAGGCTTGTAGTGCTCAACGTAATATTCAATTTGCTCTGCGGACAGCGGGTTGAAGTAAACTTTGGTTATAACGGAGAATACTTTCTCCTTCCGCTGCGATTTCAGACAAACACCGCTGATCACGTCATGCGTTTTTCCGGAGAGGTCATTTAAAATCCGAAAGGCATCTTGCCGGTCGGTAGGTTTTCCATAAATGATACTATTCATTAAAACGATGGTATCCGCAGCAAGAATGATTTCGTCTTGCTTTGCAGAATGCGATACTGCTTCCGCTTTTTTCATTGCGAGATGTTCGGGGAAGCGAGCCGGCTCAATGACTCCGTCATGATTTTCGTCAATATCAGCAATAACAATCCTGAAATTAATGCCGGCCAGTTTAAGGATATCCCGTCTGCGTGGCGACTGTGATGCCAGTAACACTTTCCCCTTAAACATTCTGATTGAAGAAATAAAATACTGGAATGGATAGAATACCAAGCAGCATGATCGCTTTCATCATGTTGCTGAGCTTGCTGAATTCCTTTTTTTCTTTTGCAGGGACCAGATAGAAAACCAGTGCTGCAGTGGGGAGTTGAAGTGCAATGAAAATGTATGAGATATTCAAAAACAAACTTTCAGCAAAAAATGTACGCTGAGCAAAAAATAACAATCCGATCAACATGGCACTGAGCATTGTAATCACCCACTTGGCGGTTCTCACTCCAAGCGTTACCGGCAACGTTTTGCTCCCGTACATTCTATCTCCTTCGATGTCTTCTGCATCTTTAATGATCTCACGAATTAAAGTTGTTAAAAAGGCGAACAGTGCATAAGCCATCACCGGGATCATGATGTCTTGGTTTGCTGTTGCAATAATGAGGTCGGCTTGGGAAAATAACTCAGTCTCGAAGAAAGCGGGAAGCAGCAATGTCAATGCAGTGGCTAATGAAACTATAATGTTGCCGAGCAGAAAAGTTTTTTTGAAGGTCCTTGCATAAAACCAGAGCATTCCTGCTGCTACGATAAAGATGAATCCAAGCTTGACATTTCCGGCAAGCCATGCTACAACTATTCCCAATGCTGAACCTGCGATGTTGAATCCAAGATGCATTCTTATCGTTTCCTTTTTGCTGAAATATCTACCCACCATCACTTTCATCGGCTTGTTCACTTCATCAATTCCCACATCGAAATAATCGTTGATGATATATCCTGACGCAGCGATGCAAATTGTGGATAGCACGAGCAAAAAAAACTGAAGATCACTTAGCGAATGCTCGATCATTCTGAAATTGTTGAATACAGGATTGATGATGAAGTACCTAACAAGCAGCTGTGCCGCTGCGATGATCAGCAGATTCTTCCACCGGATAAAATTTAAATGAACCAACAAGCCCTGGCTGAACATATATTATTCTCTGTAACTCGCGATCAGGCTTTCGGTTAAAACAAGATAAATTTCCCTGAATTCAGGAAATTCATTCAGCAGATCAAGATGCTCCTCGATGGTTTTCATATCGCCCCGCTTAGCCGGGCCGGTTTGCACATCGAATGGATTATTGGCTTTCAGCTTATTTGTGGTTTCTTGTATCAATGGCAGCAGTATTCCCAGATTCATCTCTTCGCGCTTCAGCAGAGTATTTGAAATGTGATAAAGATGATTGGTGAAATTATTTGCAAAGATTGCTGCGATGTGCAGTGTTTTTCTTTTTTGCAGATTGGCTTCAAAAACTTTGTCTGAGATCTGATGAGCCAAAGTCATCAGCGCGTCTGAAGTTGCTTTATCCGAAGCTTCTATAAAAACCGGTATCCCCCGAAAGTCCAAATCATGACCCTTGGTCATAGTTTGCAGCGGATAGAATACACCGATGTTTTCCGAAACAGGCTCCAGGGCTTCCATCGCAACGATTGCGGAGGTATGCACAACCATGCCATTTGGAAATTGCAGTTGTTCCGCCACCTCCTCAACAGCATCATCATTGACTGCGATCACATACAGCGAGCCTTGCTGATCAATTTCCTCGATATTTTCCGTGAATGCAGCCTGTGTTTCAGCCGCGAGAAATTCAGCCTCAGCTTTTGTCCGGCTGAAAACCTGCAGGATATTGTGTCCGGATCTTTTGAATTGTCGGGCGAGATGCCAGGCAACATTGCCTGCCCCGATCATCACTATATCATGTTTACGCACGTCAAAGAGGGTAGAAACTTATTTTTCAGTGCGGCTAAAAATACGAAGATTATCCCTATAGCGTCTGATGATGCTGACAAGGATGCCAAATGCCATCATCACCGATCCAAGCCAAAGCACATTAATATAGGGAAAGATGATGGCCTTCATGATGATGAAGTCATTTTCGGCTTCTTTCTGCTTCACACCGATCACGATTTCCTCAGTTTCGGGAATAATTTTTTCGACTCTGAAATTTGCATTTAGCTCTTTTACGCTGTCCTCAATTGCCACTGCGGTACGGTTCTTTATTAAGTAAATCGGCATTGCGGAGTAAATCTTGTCATCAAGCGTATAGAACCTAAGCTTTGCACCCACTGCAATATCACCCTGGTTCAATTCATATTTATCTGTTGGGGGATTGGGCTGCAATCCTTCAAGGATAGCGTAAGCCTTTGCGACATAAAAAGTATCTCCAACGCCAAGTGTATCGGGAACAAAAACCTCTGTTTCCTTTGCAGCTTCCTTGTTCGGAACGGAAGTTACGTGTGTGTAAACGTCTTTTGTAAGATAGTGCCGCGTATCAGGATTGGCAACTAACCCCATGCGCGGATTGATTTGTGCGTTGGGATGAAGAATGAACTCTTCTTTGACCTTACCGCTCCCTTCATCCTTTCTCACATAATGGACTTTGTAATAGTTATTCGGGCCGGAAACAGAATCCCCGATGTAGGTAACCAGGTAGTCATGCATCACTACCGGGTCATTCTTGCGCAGCAGAATATTTTCCCGCTGGCTTTTTTCATCCATTGCTTCTCCGAAATCAACTTTTGTATTGATGGAAATAACGCGCTGGTTATAATTTGAAATAAGCGACCCAAGCAAGATCAAAGCAAAGCCAACATGAGCCACTGATGCCCCGCCAATGTTCAGCTTCCCGTTTATCACACGGAACAGGTAATTAATATTGGCAATAGCGGCAAATAGCCCCGCAAACAATAATATCGTGTACTGTATTGTATAAATTTCAAGATACAGCATCGCGCCAATTGCAAATGCCAGTGAAATTGCCGCAGGAATCAGCAGCGCTTTGAAAAATTTGTCTGTGCTTGATGTGCGATACCTGAGGAATTGCGCAGCCCCGGAAAGTACCGCAATGATGATTGCTACCCAAACCTGTATGCCGTTGTAGTGTGCCGCGGCATCAACGGGAGGGGCAAGGTCTTTTTCAAGCGGACCGGCCAGGAACGGAATGTGGCGCAGAGCCGCAATGAATTTATTTAGAACAGGAATAGAAGTGGTGAAAGTGATCTGGAAAGCAGAGATCGTCAATATCAGCGCACCTATGAACAGCCAGAATTCCCTCGAAGAAACTTTTTCTTCTTCTTTCACTGAAGGAATCAGTTTCCATTCTTTCACTAAGAAGAACATCGAAAGCGCCACATAGAAAAACATGAATACCAGCAACTGTCCGGACATGCCAAGATCAGTAAATGCGTGAACAGAAGTATCGCCCAATATTCCGCTGCGGGTGAGGAAGGTGGAATAAAGCACGAGCAGGAAAGTGAGCATGAACAACGCATACGTCAGCTTCAGCGCACGACCAGTATGTTTATAGATGAGCAAGCAATGCATTCCCGCAACCAAAGTGATCCACGGAACGAGCGATGAGTTCTCGACTGGGTCCCATGCCCAGAAGCCACCGAAGGTTAGTGACTCATACGCCCATGCTCCACCCATCAGGATGCCGACTCCCAGCAGCATCGCGGAAAACAAGCTCCACGGCAAAGCATATTTTCCCCATCCTGTAAAATCTTCCTTCCACAGTGATGCAATCACGAATGCAAAGGGCGCGAGCGTAGAAGCGAAACCCAGGAACAAGGTAGGAGGGTGAATCGTCATCCAGTAGTTCTGGAGCAGCGGATTCAGTCCGTTCCCATCTTTGATGAATTCCAAATAATTCGCACGAGCGAAAATTGGCGCCTCCATAACATCTCTTAATAACAGGAACGGATTGCTTCCTGCTTTATAATCACCAACGTGAATCCCCAGCAGCATCGAGCCGAGGAACACCTGTGTAATGGCGAATACGGCCATTACAGGAGCTTCCAGCTCGCGTGCGCGGAATATCAGCACAATTCCCAGCACCGCATTCCAGAACATCCACAGCAGAAAGCTTCCTTCCTGTCCTTCCCAAAAGCAGGAGAGGATATATTTCATAGGCAATTCGCGTGACGAATGCTGCCACGCGTAGTGATATTCAAAAAGGTGATTTACGAGAATGTAAAACAGCGAAGCAATGATGCCTGCTATCGCTGCCGCATGGGCAACGAAGAAGATCCTTCCGAGCTGTTTCCACGAGCGCGGCAAAGCCGTTTCATCTTTTTGTGCTGAGATGGTAAACGCTGCAGTTGCCGCAAGCGCTGCGACAAATGCGATAACTATAGAAAGCCTTCCTAACTGTCCGGGGAGGAGGTGTTCGCCAATGTATTGGACTTCCATCAACTGCCGGTTGCCGTAACTTCTGTTACCTCCAGTTCGTCATTGATATACTTGGAGGGACACTTCATCAGAATCTTAGAGGCGTGAAACTCATCGCCTTCCATTTTTCCTGTAAGAACGATCTGCTCAGAGCGTTCGAAATCGGTTGGCTTGGCTCCTTTGAACACCACTTTGCGCTCATCGCCCGACTTGTCTTTCATGTAAAATGAAAAATAGTTCGGATCGTTCTCCGGGTCATAGTTCATTTCATCTGCCCTTGCCAGTTCCCCCACGATATGAAACTCCCTGCCCTCGCTTGACACGGCAGTGGCAAACGTTTCATAGCGGCTGTAGTCACCGATGTTCGCTACGATAATGCCCATACAGGCAACAATGAGAATGAGCGCTATGATGTGTGTTTTTTTCATTCAAAAAAGCCAGCGTAAAGTTAGCCTAAAATGGGTTTATTTATCGGACTCCGATTTTTTGCGCGTACTGCTTCTATCATGTATCACAATGGTTAGCAGCATAGCCTTGGGATTCGCAAAGAAAGATCCTTAAGCATTCTTGGTTTGTTTGTATTATGCCCTCTCCTCTTCGCCTTCACGTAACTAATTTGAAAAAAACAACCACCGAGATAAGCCCTACAGGGATGCCGATGATCCCTGATAGGAAAAGACTTAGCATCTTGCCGATTCGTGTTGTGAGCCATTTGAAGGCTAAGGAGGACAGGATAAAGGAGGGTAGGGCATACATGCTTATTGGCAGGATAGCCTTCCAGTGAATTAAATCCCACACGCTATGAACATCCTTGTCTAATGAAAGCAGGAAGAAAGAGCAGATGTATGCGCAAACAAGAAGGGTAAAGTAATACCAGTTTATTGACTTCTGCATGTGGTTTTTCGGGTTATCTAATTACTTCTTATTAAATCCGATTCTTCTTCGTTCCCTTTGTTCGGTTTCCTGTTTATCCTTGTTGAGCAGATAGTTAATAGCTTCATGCACATCTTTGAATTGCCGGTCGTATTTCGCTTCCAGTTCTTTTAATTTGTCCGTGAGGTCTTTATGAGTCAGTGCGTATTGCCTCATGAATACAAAAGCCCTGACTATTTGGATGTTTACCTGAATGGCTTTGGAACTGTTAGCACGCTTGCAAGCATTGCAACTCCTTGCTCAGTGAAAGCGAAAGGATTGAACTTGCTGTATTTACCCCGGCCTTTTTCTAAGGACGCAATTTGCGACCTTAGAGAATTATACTCATCCCTTGTAAGTTCAAACATGAAATCAGAAGGGAAACGGTCAATGTTACGTCTGACAGCTTCCTTAAGCCGTTTCGTTTCCGTTTCATATAATTCAGCAAGATCAAAATCAAGCATCACCCGTTGTCCTCTCACTTCATATATCCTGTTCTGAATTCTCTGCAATTT
>CAYOYI010000183.1:0-6884 GCA_964408105.1 uncultured Chitinophagaceae bacterium
CCGGGCAGTAGAATTCGGCCAATCAATCGGGGTGAAGTATGGCGAGGGTTTTTTGAGCAGAAGAAGGTTGGGAGTGAGGAGCCTGTCCGATTTAATTTAGGCAGTCAAATTTTTGTCACAAACGCAGAGGTATCAGTCGGTTGTCAATCACTGTAAACACCTATTGTGCCTTAATCAACTATGTGATAATGCGGCAAAAAATAGTTGGTAATCAGAAGTAAAAAATCGATTTTATATTTAGCAAACCATTATGCTCATTCGCATTTGGAACCCGGAAGCACATTGTCAAACTCCATCCAGCATGGCATTCAGTCTTGAAAACTGTTCTTCCGATCCCATCACAATGAGCCTCCATCCTTCCTGTACAGTTAGCTCAGGTTGCGGATTAAGGATGTAGTCCCTGTCGGGCTTCTTGATGCCGAGTATAGTTGCTCCGGTTCGCTCCCAGCAATCCATTTTTTTAAGAAGAAAGGAACGCTTCACATCAAATTCCTTTATCATAAAATCACGTCCCGATTTTGTGGAAATGATATCCATAAACTCGGTGATATCGGGATTAATCACGAGTGTAGCCATGTGCGCCCCGCCCAGCTTATCAGGCATAATGATATTATTCGCACCAGCAGTCTTCAGCTTCTTCACGGATGCATCATTCGATGCCCGGCTGATTATCCTGATATTTGGATTAAGCTCCCTCGCGGTTAAAACGGTATAAACATTATCCGCATCATCGGGCATTGTGGTAATCAGGGCTTTAGCTTGTGCTATGTCCGCCTCGATCAGCGACTCGTCTTTTGTTGCGTCAGCTTCAAGATAGTATTTCAGCTCAAATCCGCAGTTCTCAATGCGCTCCTTCCGGTTTTCAACTACAACGAAGTCCACATTTTGGCTGATGAGCGCACGGGCTGCCGACCTTCCGTTGCGTCCAAGGCCGCAAAGAATCACGTGCCCTTTCAGTTGATTGATTTTATTTTTCATCCGGAAAATCTTTAGATCCCTTCTGAACTCACCATCTAAAAAATAGCGAGCTATGGTGGTAGCAAGGTAAGTAATTACTCCAAAAGTAGAAATGATCAACGCTATAGTGAACAACCTGCCTTCATCCGAGAGGTCGCGCACTTCCTTAAAACCAACAGTGGAAACGGTGATGGCTGTCATGTAGAGCGCCTCAGTAAATGAATAGTCCTCAATAGAGGAATATCCGATCACCCCGCCTGCCAGAATCAGCAGAAGCAGCAACAATGGCTGATATATCTTTATTAAAGGATTGCCCCGGTTTTTCATCACTCCGCTGTCTGAAGAGTAAATTACAACGGAAAAATATCTTAAACGCTGACTTTGATTACTTCCCTAAGCGTTTTCACCACATAATCAATCTCTTCCCTTGTGTTATATCGTGAAAAGGAAAACCTGACGGAGTCAAAATTTTCAGGAACTTTCAACGCTGCCAGCACATGGGAGCCTGCATCAGAGCCTGATGAGCAGGCGCTCCCTGCCGATGCAGAGATGCCATTCATATCCAGGTTATAAATCAGAAAACCGGGATTGTCGTTTTGTGGGAACCCGACATTCAACACAGTGTAGAGGCTGTCGTCACCATAATTTCCATTCAACCTCAACGCAGGAAATTCCTCTTTAAGTTTCCTGAATAAAAACTCCTTCATGCCCCAAACATGCTCCTTTTCCTGAGTGATATTCGAATAAGACATGCTCATCGCCTTCTCCATCCCGATAATGCCTGCAAGGTTCTCAGTACCGGAACGCATATTTCTCTCCTGCGCCCCGCCATGCAGCATTGGCTTTAGCATAGCATCGCTTCTGATGAATGCAAACCCCACTCCCTTTGGCCCATGAAATTTATGGGCAGATCCGGAAATAAAATGAACTGGCATCTTCTGCAGATCAATCGGATAATGAGCAACGGTTTGCACGGTATCAGAAAAAAAGTAAGCTCCATGGGCTTTGCTCATTTCCGCAACACGGGCAATATCCGTGATATTGCCGATCTCATTGTTGGCATGCATCAGACAAACCAAAGCCTTGCCCGGAAGTTTCAGCAGTTTCTCTAAACTTGAAAACTGAACATTTCCCTTTTCATCGAGGTCAACGTAATTAACACTCAGCCGCCTGAACAAGGAATCAGCAGTATGCAACACGCAATGATGCTCGATACGCGAAGTGATGAGCCGAGACACCCCAAGGCAATGAACCGCCTGGTGAATGATCATGTTGGCGGTCTCCGTTCCACCGGATGTAAAGAATATCTCAGCCGGTGCGGCATTTAGCATTTGCGCAATGCTCTTGCGCGCTTTTTCAAGAGCAGCTTTCGCCTCCCTGCCATAGGAATGAATGGAGGAAGGGTTGCCGTACTTCTCAGCAAAGAACGGAAGCATTGCCTCCAAAACTTCAGGAGCTACAGGCGTTGTTGCAGCATTATCTAAATAAACCCTCAACGAATTTTTGATTTTAGATTGTTAAATCTCATATCTCACTACTCAATACTCAATTACCCAATACTCTCCTTCAAGCACTCTCTTATATCACTCATTATTTGCTTTGCGATGTTATCAGCAATACTCACGTTTTTGCTTTCCGCATATATGCGGTTGATAGGCTCGGTGTTTGACTTTCTCAGATGCACCCAATTCTCATCAAAATCAATCTTCAGCCAGTCAATAGTGGTGTGAGGATTCTTTTTGTATTTCTCCTGCATCTTTGAAAGTACTTCGTCAACATTTATCGCAGGCGACAGCTCGATCTTATTTTTCGACATGAAATAATTCGGATAACCAGCACGTAACATCGAAATAGTTTTTTTTGATTTGGCCAGAAATGTGAGAAACAATGCAATTCCCACAAGCGCATCCCTGCCGTAATGCAGCTCCGGATAAATCACACCGCCATTTCCTTCTCCCCCAATCACGGCTTTCACTTCTTTCATCATTTCAACAACATTCACCTCTCCTACTGCCGCCCCGTAATGTTTTCCTTTCCGCTTTTCGGTGATGTCCCGCAGTGCTTTTGTTGAGGAAAGATTGCTCACCGTGTTTCCCTTTTTCTTTTCAAGGATATAGTCCGCGATCGCTACAAGCGTGTATTCTTCACCAAACATATTTCCATCATCCATCACAAAAGCAAGCCTGTCAACATCAGGGTCAACAACGATACCGAGATCGGCTTTTTGCTTCTTTACTACCTTGCTTATTTCATGCAGGTTCTCTGGCAACGGCTCCGGATTATGCGGGAACATTCCGGTAGGCTCACAATACAGCTCTATCACATTCCCAACACCGAGGGTTTTGAGCAACCGGGGAACAGCAATGCCCCCGGTTGAATTCACACAATCAATCACAATCTTAAAATCCCTATTGCGAATAGCTTCCACATTAACCAGCGGAAGATTTAATATTTTCCCGATATGCTTGTCAATATAAAAATCCTTTTTTTCTACCGAACCGAGTTCAGTTACCGGGCTGAATTTGTAAGTTTCTTTTTCTGCAATTTCCAATACCTGCTGACCATCGGCAGCAGAGATGAATTCGCCTCTTTCATTCAGCAGCTTCAGCGCGTTCCACTCCTTTGGATTATGACTGGCGGTGATGATGATACCTCCGGCCGCTTTTTCTTCGGGGACGGCAATCTCCACGGTTGGCGTTGTGGAAAGATCGAGATCAATCACATCAAGCCCGACACCCTGCAAAGCTCCGGTGACAAGATTCTTCACCATCAGCCCGGAAATTCTTGCATCACGTCCGATAACGACTTTTTTACTTTTCGATCTTCCTTTGAGCCATGTGCCGAATGCTGAAGCGAATTTCACCGCATCAATTGGCGTTAGCGCATCACCGGCAACGCCACCAATTGTTCCACGAATTCCTGAGATAGATTTAATCAGAGTCAAGTTTCTTTATTTTTGCCTGCAAAACTAATTTAAAGTCGGAAGTTGAATTTGAACTTCCGATTCCGTCAGTGCCTCAGTTTGCTGCGTAAGCGTCATTCTGAGCTTATCGAAGAATGGGCAGGCCTGCACCACCCTTCGACAAGCTCAGGGTGACGGCTCAGAATTTCAAATTGAGTCACTATTCGATTCACCTTATATGCAGAAAGATTGGTTCGAGACCTGGTTTCATTCTCCCTACTATGAGGCGTTATATTACAGGCGTGATAAAGCTGAGGCTAAGTCCTTTATTGACGCCCTGATAACATATCTTCAGCCGGCACCGCATTCAAAGTTCCTCGACCTTGCCTGCGGAAGCGGAAGGCATTCCGTTTACCTCTCGTCATTAGGTTATGATGTTACCGGGCTGGATATTTCTGATGAGCTGATCGAACAGGCCGTGTGCCATGCCAACGATCATCTTGAGTTTTTTGTGCATGATATGCGGAATGATTTCAGAACAAACTTCTTTGATTACACGCTCAACCTCTTCACCAGCTTCGGTTATTTCAAAACGGAACATGATAACCAACGGGTGGTAAAGAACATTTTCAACGGATTGAAGCCGGGAGGGCGTTTTGTGCTTGATTTTTTCAATGCCGATAAAACAATTGCCAAGTTGGTCCGCGAGGAAACAAAAAAGATAAACAATGCGGTGTTCAATATCAGCAGGCATGTTGAGAATGGATTTATCATTAAAAAAATCAGGATCAGCGATGCAGGGAATACTTCAGAATTCTTTGAACGCGTGAGAGCTTTTTCGCGCAAAGAGCTGAAACTGCTATTCACCCAAACCGGATTCATCATAGAAAAAGAGTTCGGATCATACGCCCTTGAAGAATTCAGCAATGCGTCAGACCGCCTGATCATTGTTGCTAAAAAACCGTGATGCTCGATCAGCTTATTCAACTTGACTTACGCCTTTTTCATTTGATCAATGTTGAATGGAGCAATAATGCGCTGGATATCATTCTGCCATGGCTGAGGAACAAGTATGTATGGGCTCCGCTCTATGTTTTCATCGGAAGCTTTATCCTTTATAACTATGGCAGAAAAGGAGTGCTCATCTGCATTTACCTGGCGGTGACCGTTCTCGCATGCGACCAGATAAGCAGCGACATTATTAAAGGGATTTTCGTGAGGCCCAGGCCATGTCACTATCCTGAGTTGCTGAATCAGATGAATTTGCTGGTGAGCTGCGGCAGCGGATACAGCTTCGTTTCGTCACATGCCGCGAATCACTTTGGTGTCGCTTTTTTTCTTGGTTTTTTATTCTGGAGAAAATCACGCATCATCTTGCCACTCGGACTTTTGTGGGCAATTATAATTTCCTACAGCCAGATATATGTGGGTGTGCATTTTCCATTTGATGTCGCGGGAGGTGCATTGCTGGGTACAGCAATCGGCAGCGGGCTAGTGCTCCTGTGTATAAGGCATTTGAAAGATGATTTTTAATAGAGTTCCTTGAAAACTAATGTCATTGCG
Organism: uncultured Chitinophagaceae bacterium; assembly: GCA_964408105.1. Taxonomy (GTDB): domain Bacteria; phylum Bacteroidota; class Bacteroidia; order Chitinophagales; family CAIOSU01; genus BPHB01. The sequence continues at coordinate 5,423 of CAYOYI010000183.1, forward strand.
AGTGAAGCTTTGCGAACGAAGTAATCTCCAAAATCAGAGGGGATTGCTTCGGGAATGGCGAACATACAGGCTAAAATTCCCTCGCAATGACGCTTAATTTTATTTTTTCAAAGAACTCAATATTTTCGTGATTTCATGTAAATCATAAAAATTCACATCATGCAGTTTGAACATCTCATCGTAGAATCAAAATATGAACAGCATATTGCGCTGGTAAGATTCAATCGCCCGAAAGAGCTGAATGCGCTCAACAGAAAATTAATGACCGAGCTGCGCGATGCACTGAAGGCGCTCGATGATGAGGAGGAGGTGCGCGTCATCGTGCTTACAGGAAACGAGCGGGCTTTTGCGGCAGGTGCTGACATTAAGGAAATGGCGGGAAAGTCATCAATCGAGATGGTGAAGATTGATCAGTTCTCAACCTGGGAGCAGATCAAAAAAACCAAGAAGCCGATCATTGCAGCAGTTTCCGGTTTTGCTTTGGGCGGTGGTTGTGAATTAGCAATGACTTGTGATATGATCGTGGCATCTGACACAGCGCAATTCGGACAGCCTGAGATAAAAATTGGCGTGATTCCCGGGGCAGGCGGTACGCAGCGCCTCACGAAAGCAGTCGGCAAAGTGAAAGCCATGGAAATGGTGCTGACCGGAAAATTCATTTCTGCCGAGGAAGCATTGCGTTATGGCTTGATAAATAAGATCGTACCTGCTGAGTTATATCTCAGCGAAGCGGTGAAGCTGGCTCGTGAGATTGCCGCCATGTCGCCCATCGCGGTAAGAATGGCTAAGGAAGCGGTGCTGCAATCATTCAACTCAAGCCTTGAAGAAGGGCTCGTTTTTGAAAGAAAGAATTTCTACATGCTCTTCGCCTCTGAAGACCAGAAAGAAGGCATGGCTGCTTTTGTGGAGAAACGGAAGCCGGAGTTTAAGGGGAAGTGAAGTTAGTTTATCAGTTAATTGGTTATTGGTTTTTTTACGGTTACAGGATCTCAACCAATTCCACCGTGCCGCCACCTGCAGTTTCTTCCTTCACAAAACCGACACCGGGAGCGTAGTATTTGTATTCAATCACTCCGGGTTCAAGGGCGTTCCAGTCTTCGGTTTTGATGCAGTCGTCATAAGTTCCGGCAGGCGTGGTAACTGAAACTCCCTTTGCTATTACCTTGCCCCAGTCTTCCGCATTTTCAAAATAATATTCCTGGCGGTAAGGATATTCGAGTATCGGGCTTGCCATCATGATGATGCCCGGCTTGGCCCCATTAACACCGGCTTCCCATGAGCCTTCGTTATCCTCGAAGTTTCCGTTTTCATCATAGTTTTTTACATCCTCGCCAAAATACCACACATTGCTTTCGTTGTCCTGGGCATACCAGTCATAAGTGTCTTCCACCAATACTCCGTTCTTCTTCACCACGTCACGCACCACTATGCAGGTGACGCCTGCCACAACCCGCGTATCACT
>CAYOYI010000183.1:6894-8133 GCA_964408105.1 uncultured Chitinophagaceae bacterium
CGTGAGCGGGAAACACTGGTAGTCAACAACGGAACCGAAGTGATCGTGATTGATCACCGGGTTGTAGTTCTCGTCAATCATGCGCTCTTCTTCTTCCTCATCGCAGGAAGAAAAACATACTGCCGATGCCAGCAGGAGCAATAATGTTTTGGTGTTCATGGCGGTGGGTGTTTGTTTACCCCAATTTAAAAAATTCTTTTTTGGTAGTGGTTCAGTTTAAAAAAATCGTCATTGCGAGTGAGGCTTTGCGAACGAAATGATGAAACTGAGACACTACCGGAAATTCAGAAGCTTGTTTGGTTAAGAAATTATGAACACTTTCACACAAAAAAAGGTTACTGATGCCTTCGATTATCACAAAACAACACGATACAACAAACGGCAAGATCTTTCAGATCACTATTAATCGTCCTGAAGTTTACAACTGTGTTGATGGAGAAACTGCAGAACAGTTGTTGTCAGCCTGGCAGGAATTTAAAAGTAATGACGAATTAGTGGTGGCTGTTCTGCATGGAGCGGGAGAGAAATCATTTTGTTCCGGAGCCGACCTAAAGGCTCTAAATGGACTTGTGAACATTAATGCCGCTAAAAACGAAGAACTTGAATTTATTGAACAAGGAACAGGCCCGATGGGCGGAACGCGAATCGTTCAGACAAAACCAGTTATTACTGTTTCACAAGGCTACACCTATGCCGGTGGTCTTGAACTTTTTTGTCATGGTCACATCAGGTTGGCAGAAGAACAGGCTAGTTTTTCCGTTTCATGCAGGCGATGGGGTGTTCCGCTTGCCGATGGCGGAACAGTTTATTTACCAAGATTAATTGGTTTAGGAACTGCATTACCACTGATCATCACGGGACAGAAAATAGACGCACAGCGCGCTTATGAGATCGGACTGGTTTGGGAGAAAGTGCCTAACGGCAAAGGGCTTGACCGAGCCATGGAATATGCGCGACAAATTTGTGATCAGCCGCGGGATGCGCTTATGGCTGATCTTTCGTCCGCAATTAACGGCTATCATCTTTCCTGGGATGAAGCTCTAAAACTTGAAGCTGCAAAGATTTTCGATGTTGTAAGGAGTGAAAGCATTCAGAAAGGAGTGGAACGATTCATCAGCGGAAATCGGGAGTGGTTTAAGTAGGAACTTGGGAGGCTGCCTAAGTCAATTTACCTGATTGCGTTACCTCCCTGATTGTCATGGCAAAGTCAAAATATCCTGTTCATTAGTATTTGGTATT
>CAYOYI010000184.1:0-8114 GCA_964408105.1 uncultured Chitinophagaceae bacterium
TAATCAATCGGCATTTGGTGATTAGTTCTTGCGTTTTCAACGTAGATAGTTCCCATAGCTTTCCAACCCTCAACTACTTCCTTCGTCCAGCTTTTTTCAATATCGCTAACGGCAGACCATGTTACCAGTTTTTTGATAAGAGGATCTTCACTGGCCCTAACGATTGCTATGCTCCCTCCGCGGCTATGTCCGGCAAGGAAAAGTTGTTCTGAGTCAGTATTAATTGATTTCAGACTTTCACTTTCTTTCACGTGATTGATCACACAACTGAGGTCATCTAGTTCTATTGTAAAGTTGTTATTGCTGAATGCTTTCAGGTCAGCGAATTCAAGAGGCTTTTCAGGAGTAGTGCCGTTATGTGAGAAATTAAATTTTACAAAAACGAAACCTTCCTGTGCAAAACGCTCTGCAGCAAGGTTGAAATGCCCCCAATCCTTAAAACCCTTGAACCCGTGACAAAAGATCACCACCGGCTTAGGCTCGTTATTGTCCGGGTATGTAATGTCAATCAAAATCGGTTTCTTATGCTTGCCGTCAATGGTGAAGTCAGGGATTTTTTTGACTGCTGAACTTGAAGTTTGCATTTCCATGATTGGGGTTAAAAATATTTAACTTGCGGCAAACTTGAAACGCGAAGTGCCACAGTCACTCAATCAAATTAAGGCGCCTATCGAAAAGGAGCTTGATGTCTTTGAGCGCAGGTTCAAAGATGCAATGAAGAGCCGTGTGCCGCTGCTTGATCGGGTCACCTATTATATCGTTCAGCGAAAAGGAAAACAGATGCGCCCGATGTTCGTGTTGCTGAGTGCAAAAATGTTGGGTGAGATCAGGGACAAGACTTATGTGGCAGCTTCTTTGGTTGAGCTATTGCACACAGCAACGCTGGTTCATGATGATGTAGTGGACGATGCTTACATGCGAAGAGGATTCTTTTCTATTAATGCACTTTGGAAAAATAAGATTGCAGTGTTGGTTGGGGATTACTTGTTGTCGAGAGGATTGCTGCTTTCACTTGAGCACGAGCATTTTGATCTTTTGAAGATTTTGTCAGCCGCAGTAAAGGAAATGAGCGAAGGAGAACTACTGCAAATTGAAAAAGCGCGCAGGCTGGATATCAAGGAGGAAATCTATTACGAGATCATCAGGCAGAAGACCGCATCTCTGATCGCATCTGCCTGTGCTAGTGGTGCTTCATCTGTTTCAGATGTCCCTGCTGAAGTAGAAAAGATGCGGCTATTTGGTGAGAAGGTTGGAATGGCTTTTCAAATCAAGGATGACCTTTTCGATTACGGTGATGCCGATATCGGAAAGCCTCGGGGCATCGACATCAAAGAAAGAAAGATGACCTTGCCACTTATTTACACTTTAAATAATTCCTCATCCTCGGAAAAACGGTGGATCATTAACGTTTTTAAAAATCATAATAAGGAGGCGAAAAAGGTGAAGGAAGTTTTAAAGTTTGTGAAGGAAAAGGGAGGCCTTGAATACGCAACGAAGAAAATGGAACATTATCGGGACGAGGCATTCAATATCTTAAAGAGCTATCCCTCAAGTGAATCAAGAGAAAGCCTGGAGCAGCTTATCAAGTTCACCATAGAAAGGGAAAGCTAAATAGCATTTGATAGAGCTACAATAACGAGTTGCATCTCAATTTCATTTTTTATGACTTTATCCTTGACCAGATCCGGAAAGAATGAATCAGAACGGTAATGAATATCCCATTCGGTTCTGTCAATCTTGAAATAAGCAGTTGCTTTTACCTGGCTGTCACTCACATTAATTTTAGCAGGAAATGTGATTTGCTTAGTTATGTTTTTAATGGTCAGATTACCGGTTATCTCGAAATTGTGAGCGTTATCGTTTTTAAGCGGTTTAACAGAGGCTATTTCAAATCTTGATATTGGAAAAGCCGAGACATTAAAGAAATCCGGGTTCTTAAGATGTTCCTCCAACCTGGTAAGGTTGTCAATGGTTGAGATGGTATTCATCTCGGCTATGAATACTCCTTTAGTAATTGTCGAATCGTCAATCACTAAGACGCCCTCTCGGAAATCGATCGTACCGCTGTGTGTTTTCGGGGTGAATTTATTTTGGCCCCGCCAAATAATACTACTCTCAGAGGTACTAAGTATATACTCAGTTCCTCCTTCCTCTGTATTGATTCTGTCTTCGGATTGAATGGTTGAATCAACTTCAACCGGTTGGGGTATTGCGGTTTCTTGTTGAGCGGGATTACCACATCCAATTAAAAGCATAAAAGCTATTATCGTCAGTAGCGTTCCCTTCATTAGCTAATTATAACTGGAAATCAGCCGACCAGCTTGCGGTGACCAACCCAAACGAAGCGCTTGTTAATGTATTCAGGGTTTGTAAAGCTTGCATTGCCTGCCGGATTTCCACCGGTTACATGGAAGTCAGAAAATGCTGCGTGTTGATTTACCCAAATGAATCCGTGAAGATTAAATGATACCGGTGCGAAAACAGACTCCATTTCATCCTCAATTTTTTGAGCAGTCCTTTGATCTGTGGTATAAGCAGCACAGGTGATCGCGCCATGCGTTGCCGCCAATTGTTTTGCTAAGTGAATGGATTCATCCGTATTTTTTGTTTTGATAACAACAACGATAGGCCCGAACAATTCTTTCTCATAAGCCGCATGATCCTTTGCTTCCACCTCTATGATTGTTGGCGATTTGATACGTGCCTTGGTAAACTCTGGATTTTGGACGTCACTCGGCTCAAGAACAATTTTTCCGATAGAGCCTGATGTTCTCACTCTTTCCAATGTAGCATCACTTTGTATTGCTCCCAGCGTTCCGGGCCCCGCTTTCGGATTCATTGCCAAACCCCTTACATTATTTTTCAGCTTCTCTACAACTTCAGCATAAGGCACTACTGCACCTCCTGACTTTACTCCTGTGGCAGGAATAAAGAAGTTCTGCGGAGCAGTGCACATTTGCCCGGAATAAAGAGAAACAGCAAATGCCAGGTTTTGCAATGTAGCATCCAGGTTCTCAGAGGAATCAAGAATAACAGAATTCACCCCTGCTTTCTCAGTAAAAACTACTTTTCCTTGTGACGTTAAGGACTCTACGTAATTTCCAAAGGCGCTGCTTCCGGTGTAATCAATCAACTTGACCGCAGGATTTTCGGCCAACTCTTTTGTAATAAGTTTTTCGGATGAATCAACGGCAAGCTGAACAACATTGGGATCGTATCCTGCTGCTTTAAGGGCATTCTGAATTTCAACAATAACAATGGCAATTGGAAGAACCGATTTTGGATGCGGTTTAACAATGGCCGTATTACCGGTAATTAGCGTAGCGTACAAGCCTGGAACAGTGTTCCAAACCGGGAAAGTTGAACAGCCGATCACCAATCCTATTCCTTTTGGAACAGGTTTGAAAAATTTATCCAGTTTCACGCTACTGTCTTTCCCCATAGGTTTTTCCCAAATTACTTCATGAGGAAAGCGTTTGAGTTCTTCGTATCCCATCGCAAGCGCTTCCAATGCTCTGTCATTTGAATGTGGGCCAGAAGCCTGAAAAGACATTATAAATGACTGACCGGTGGTGTGCATGGTCGCATTGGCTATGGCGAAGAACTTTCCCTTAATCCTTTCCAATGAGTCAACTAGGACATTTGCCCGATCATCAACGGAAACTTTCTTCCACGATTGAAAGGCGGCATCACCTCTGCTGATAAGATCTGCTACGGTAAATTGAGGATACTTTACACCAAGCGGTTCTATGGTATATGGAGAAACTTCCTCTCCAACATATCCTGCCGGCCTTTCTTGCAAAAGCCCATCGAAGTTTTTGTTCAATGCAGCCTGAAACTCCTCCATGCCTTTTTTCGGTGCATCTTCCCCGTAAGCTTTGGGATGCTCCGGGTAAGCAGCATAGAAGTCTCTTTTATGAATTGCCTTTACAGCGTTATCTATAATTGATTTGTAAGTGTCGGTTAGTGCCATGACTCATTATTTGGTTTAGAAAATCGAGGTTAAAAATAAGAATTCACCAGAGGAATAAGTTTTTTCGGTTGGTATAAAAACGGGTTTCTGACTTAAGAAAGTGGTGTCTTGACTTTCATCAATTCCGTTGGCATAATTCAGAACCTTATCCTATATTTACACTCGGTTTTACCAAACAATCGTTTGGTAAAACCGTAAAAGAAACATTTAAAAACTAAAATTCTTCATCATGGAGTTACCATTTTATGGATTTTTAACCGGTTATCTTGGATTAGCGCTGGGTGCAGTTGCACTTGCGATTCTTTTGATCGGATATACAGGTGTACCAATCTGGTCACTTGCTGCATTAGTTTTTCTTTATGGATTTGGCGCACCGATTTGGTTGCTGGCAGTAGCAGCGGTCGTTACGCTGGTTTTCAATATCAAGCCGCTTCGCGCAAATCTCGTATCCCGGCCTATAATGGGTGTTTTGAAATCAATGGGTTTCCTGCCTACGATTTCTGAAACTGAGCGTATTGCGCTTGATGCAGGTACAGTATGGGTTGACGGAGAATTCTTTTCCGGCAAGCCCGATTTCAAAAAGATTCTTCAGGAATCTTATCCTGAATTGTCTGCTGATGAAAAAGCTTTCCTTGACGGTCCAACGGAAGAGCTCTGCCGCATGACCAATGACTGGCAGATCTTTAAAGATCAGGATTTGCCATCTGAGGTTTGGGATTACCTGAAAAAGGAAAGATTCTTTGGCATGGGAATACCCAAGGAATATGGTGGTCACGGATTTTCTGCTAACGCAATGAACGCGATCATTTCAAAAATCGGCACTCGTTCTATTCCGCTTTGCGTGGACGTGATGGTTCCGAATTCACTTGGTCCTGCAGAACTGCTTACTCATTACGGTACAAAAGAACAGAAGGAATTCTACTTACCGCGACTTGCAAAAGGTGAGGAAATTCCATGCTTCGCTTTGACTGAGCCTAATGCGGGTTCTGATGCAGCTTCGATCTCATCTTACGGTGAAGTTTTTCGCGGTGAAGATGGAAAACTTTATATGAGGCTGAACTGGAACAAGCGTTACATTACACTTGCTGCAATTTCATCATTGCTTGGACTTGCGTTCCAATTACGTGATCCGGAAAATCTGCTTGGGAAAGGTACCAATGCTGGTATTACCTGTGCTTTGATCCCAACTAATACTCCAGGTGTTGTTTTAGGCAAGAGACATAATCCGCTTGGAGTTCCGTTCATTAATGCTCCAACAGAAGGGCATGATGTCGTGGTTTCTGTTGACCAGATCATTGGCGGACCGTCACAGGCTGGTAATGGCTGGAAGATGTTGATGGAAACTCTGTCCGGTGGCCGGGGAATATTCCTCCCTGCAATGGGTCGAGGAGGTTCGAAGATGATCAGCCTTGCCGGTGGCGCTTATGCCATGGTTCGTCAGCAGTTCAATACTCCCATCGGAAAATTCGAAGGCATTGAAGAATTGCTCTCAAGGATCGGAGGACACACCTACATATTGGAGGCGCTTAGCCGCTTCACTTGTGGTGCTTTAGATAAAGGCAAAAAGCCAGCGGTTATCTCAGCTATTGCAAAATATAATGCGACTGAATTCAACCGTATCGTTGTAAATGATGCTATGGATATGATTGGCGGGGCAGGTATAGTATTGGGTCCGAAGAACTTGATCGGACACGGTTATATTTCGCTTCCGATTGGAATCACGGTTGAAGGTTCAAACATCGTTACGCGTTCGCTCATCATTTTCGGGCAAGGGTTGATACGCGGACATAAGTATGCGGTAAAGGAAATGGAAGCTATCATGAACAATGATGTTTCTGGTTTTGATTCAGCCTTCTGGGGTCATATTAATATGACTGTTAGAAATGGTTTCCGTTCGGTATTGCTGAGCTTAACTCGCGGCTACCTGGCTGGTTCACCGGTGAGCGGCCCGACTGCAAAATACTATCGCAGGCTGTCATGGACTTCTGCAACTTTTGCGTTCATGTCAGATATCGCACTTTCCACTTTGGGTGGTAAGCTCAAGATGGCAGAAAAGCTTTCCGGATATTTTGCGGATGCGTTATCATGGCAATATCTTGCAGTATGCGCTTTGAGAAGGTATGAAGCGGAAGGCAGAAGGAAAGAAGACTTGCCTTTTGTTCAATGGGCTTGCGAACATGCTCTGTTCAAGATTCAGGATTCTTTCGATCACATTTTTAACAACTTCCCTGTTCCGGGATTAAGCGGAATATTGAGCGGTCCTGTTGCTTTGTGGTCAAGATTTAATCCTCTTGGCGTCAGACCTTCTGATACATTAGGACACAAGGTTGCTAACGCAATGTTGTATCCTGGTCCAGTAAGAGAAAGCTTCAAGGATGGAGTTTATCTTCCTACCGCAGCTGGCGAACCGCTTGCGCAGTTGGAAGAAGCATTCAAGCTTGTTCATGAAAGCCTTGGTGTTTATGGAAAGATCAGAAAAGCGGTAAAGGCTAAGCAGCTAAAGAAGGGCAAGGCGAAGCAGTTGCTCAATGATGCGCTTGAAGCTAAGGTCATCAACCAGGCTGAATATGATATGGTACTTAAGACCGAAAAACTTCGTAATGAAGTTGTTCAGGTTGATTCATTTGACCTTAATGAAATGCCGGTTAATATTCCGGTGGTTACTGCTCCTCCTTCAAAGAGGCAGGCAGTTACGACCTGATGTAATTTTAAAATTGATTGGAAAAGCCCCGGAAAATTCGGGGCTTTTTCATTTTTTCAGAACAATTCCATTTGAGCAGTTGGCTTTCTGAACGCGGATATATTAAACTCAAAAGACTGGTTATTGTTGAAGTACTTGGCCGTGGATATTTTGAAAAGCTTTGAAATTGAATCGGCAACGTTACCTTCTCCTTTCATCCTCGTTCCCCAACGACTGTCGTTCAGTTTTCCATCATGACAAGCTTGAATTCTATGCAAAACTTTGTCAGCCTTTTCCGGGAAAGTTTTTCTGATCCAATCTTCAAAAACTTTTCCGATGGCACCGTTCAATCTAACCATCACGTAAGCTGCTGAACTTGCACCATGTTCCGCTACTGCTTTCACAACATTTGGGATTTCATGATCATTCAATCCCGGGATGACAGGAGCAACCATGGCCAATACCGGTATCTTTTTCTCGGAAAGTTTTCTAATGACTTCTAATCTTTTGGGATAGGATGCAGTTCGTGGTTCCATTTTTTGGCGTAATTCTTCTGTGAGTGAATTGATAGAAACAGCCACGCTTACCAAGTCGTCCTTTGCCAATTCTTGCAGCAGGTCTATGTCGCGCAGTATCAAGCTGTTTTTAGTTATCATCCCTACGGGATGTTTGAACTTCAGCAGAACCTCAAGCATTTTTCTGGTGATACCAAATTTTCTTTCGGCAGGTTGATAACAGTCTGTATTTCCTGAAAACATGATTGGAGCAACTTTCCATCTTGGATTGGAGAGTTGTTTTTCGAGAAGCGCGGGAGCTTCGGGTTTCACAATAATATTTTGTTCGAAATCTATTCCCGCATTAAAACCCCAATACGCATGCGAATTCCTTGCATAGCAATAAATACATCCATGTTCACACCCCTGATAAGGATTCATAGAGTACTCAAGCCCGATGTCAGGACTATCCACCCGGTTCACAATTTTTTTTGGATGCTCCTCAAAGAATTTGGTTTTCGAAGAGACATCAAACTCCTCATCCAATCCCTCAAAATGCTCAGTTACGTATTCATTTGCGAGAAAAGGATTAGTTGCCTTGATCTGCGCTCCTCTGCCTTTGATTGCGGACATACTAAAATAATTAGTATGAAGCTAATCATAAATTGTTATAGTATATGGTGGTTGCTAAATAATTTGGTTCTTCAGGATGTCTTCCAGGCATATCCGGTCATTTGACAACCTAGGTACTTTGTGTTGCCCGCCAAGCTTGTTTTTTGATTTCATCCACTGGTAAAATGTTCCTTGTTTGATGGAATGAATGATTGGCGGTTGAAGAGCAATATCCTTAAAACGCTTTGCATCGTAATCCGAATTAACTGCCCGAAGGGCCTCATCTAAAGTCTTATTAAACTCTGATTGGTCGGATGGGAGTTGTTCAAATTCGATAAGCCATTCATGTCCACCT